>CASFBR010000045.1 GCA_949292795.1 uncultured Eubacteriales bacterium | reverse complement strand
CAGGCAGAAGAGGAGTATAACATGACATTATTTCAAAAATTAAAAGAATATAGTGGATCAGGGTTTTATCCATTTCATATGCCGGGTCATAAACGGCAGACTTCTTTTCCCTCACCGCTGCCCCTGGAGCTGGATATTACGGAAATCAGCGTTTCGATCAGCGAAATGCTCAGCACTTTGGTAGATGCCCGCGGCGTGGAAAATGTGCGGCTGGTGGCCATTGAGTAAATGTTTTTTTGCATTACACTGTTTGCATTGGATTTTTCAGAAGCCATGCGGTGTTTGTCTTTTGCCCTGATAAAAAATTATAAGCGGAAATTCGTGAAAAGCCGACGAATAAATTGACAAGCAGAAAATGAAGCGCTAAAATATACAATTGTTGTGATGAAATATGGTTAGGAGTGGCAAATTGAAAGCACTTACTGGAATTAGAGTCATGGATTTTACCAATGTGCTGGCAGGCCCGTATTGCTCGATGATGCTGGCAAACATGGGCGCGGAGGTTTTAAAGGTTGAAAAACCGTATCTTGGCGACGACAGCCGTCATTACGGCCCTCATGTCAACGGCGAAAGCGCCTATTTTCTGAGCATAAACCGCGGTAAAAAAAGCGTGACCTGCGATACGAAAACGGAAGAGGGAAAAGCCTTTTTCCGCCGTATGGTAGAAAAAACCGATATACTGGTAGAAAATCTCAAGCCCGGCGCAATGGAGCGGATGGGCCTCGGATACGATGCGCTGAAGGAAATCAACCCGCGGCTGATTTATGTGGCGGTGTCCGGATTTGGCCACACGGGCCCGTATTCTCCCCGTCCTGCCTATGACATGATTGTACAGGCGATGGGCGGCGTTATGAGCATTACCGGCACGCCGGGTGGTGATCCCGTGCGGGTCGGCACTTCGATCGGCGATATCGTCGCCGGCATGTTCGGCGCCTTTGGCGCGGTAAACGCGCTTTATATGCGCGAACGCACCGGGCTTGGACAGAAGGTGGATGTCGCTATGCTCGACAGCCAGCTTGCAATACTTGAAAACGCAATTACGAAATATGCGGCGACAGGCATCGTGGCCAAACCGATGGGCCTTAAGCATCCGTCGATTACGCCGTTTGAGGCTTACCGCACAAAGGACAGCTGGATCATTGCAGCCGCAGGCAACAACAATCTGTTTGCCAAGCTGTGCCAGGTGACCGGCAATGAAGCTCTGATTTCTGATCCGCGGTTTGACACCAATCCGCATCGCAATCAGCACATCGATGAACTTAGCGATTATATCCAGGCCAAGATGTACGCGCATACAACGGAAGAGTGGATGAAAATCATGACGGACGCGGGAATTCCCTGCGGCCCCATCAATACGATTGATAAGCTGTTTTCGGATCCGCAGGTCGAAGCGCGGCATATGCTGGTTGAAGTCGAGCAGCCCGGCATCGGCAAACTGAAGGTGGCGGGTAACCCGGTCAAGATGAGCCTCACGCCTCCCCAAGAGGAGCTGTCGGCAGATCCGGCACCGGAGCTGGGCGCGAACACGCGTGAAGTCATGCTTTCGCTGGGATATTCCGAAAGTGAAGTGGAAGACTATCTCAATAAGTTCCAGAATAAGGATAAGGCCGTGAAAGACTGATTCAGAGTTCGTTTTAAATAAAAAGAGGAAGAAGCAGATCTGCTTCTTCCTCTTTTTTCGTAAAACCT
>CASFBR010000044.1 GCA_949292795.1 uncultured Eubacteriales bacterium | reverse complement strand
TGGCTTAAAGAGCATGGGCCGGGTGTCCATCATCTTGCATTTAAGCCGAAAGAGGATTATGATACATTTATGGAGCAGTATAAAGCCGCCGGCTACGATTCTTTGATCGATGTGTTTGACGGCACAAAGACCTCCGGATTTTCTTATCTTGATACGGTAAAGCAGCTTGGCTTCTTTGTAGAAATTCACAAAGGCGCCCCGGGAAATCCCGAGGATTTTCAGTAACTATTCAGCCATGCGGCCGCCAAGACAAAAGCCCGGCGCAAGTTTACTTGCAGAGGCGATTTTGGCTCTGCGGACATACGGCGCTTAGCCGTAATCGAGCGTTTAGCCGCGTATGCGTAATGAAATGTTTTATTTTTATGCTTAAGAAAGGACGGATATGCTATGAAGGACAAAGTTTATGCTCAGGTTTACTCAATGATACGAACCTTCCCCGAAGGCCTTTTAGAAGCTCTGGAACTGTTTTCCAAGGTCGGCTACGATGGAGTGGAGCTGATTGGTAATAATACCGGCGGACTGCCGCTGGATGAATTTAAGCAGCTTTTAAAAGATTTAAATTTAAAGGTGATTTCTGTACATACCATCCGTGGGGAAAAGGATGCGCCCTTTGCCAGTGCCATGGGCGCCAAATATGTCAATGTTTCACTGGACCCTGCCCTTCTTACCCGCGAGGACATATTAAAGGGCTGTGCGGCATTAAACAGCGAAGGAAAGCTGTATGCCGGATATGGCTTAAAGGCCGTGCTCCACAACCATGCGGATGAATTTCGCTGGGTCAAAGGCGAGGAAGGAAAAACACGCATCTATGACCTGCTGCTTGAGCATACCGACCCATCTTTGCTTGGCTTTGAATTTGATGTCGGCTGGGCTGCCCGGGCCGGAGTAAATGTCACCGATTATGTGCGCGCCTATCCCGGCCGTTTCCCGCTCATCCATGTCAAAGAATGTACTCAGGCTGCCAAAAATGCCGAAGAAATGGAACATTTTCCAAAACGTATTTTCCACAGCGGCCTGCAAAAAGATCCGGAAACCGGTGTTCCGATCTTAACGGAAGAAATGAAGCAGGAGCTTTATGAAACCCGCAGCTGGAACGGCGCACTCGGTGCCGGCATCATCGACTGGCCGTCTCTTGTAGCCGCCGCCGATGCCCAGGGCTGTGAAGCTTATATCAGCGAGCGGGAATATTATCACATCCCCGGTTCCGACGGCACCAATGCGGCCTGTGTCCGCCTGGATTATGATTTTCTCCGCAGTCTTTAATCTTTGCAATCTTTAAACAGATGGCGCCGGAAAGAATTCCGGCGCCGATTATATATGACCGCACAGCCTGCGTCAATGCTCGAAAAAAGTGATGCTTCCGTCCGGCGGATCATCGCAGGTATAGTGAAAATAGGACCTTAAGATTGCCAGACAGTCCTGGCGGGAATAAAATGTGCGTCCCTGATGCTCAAAATCCGGAACTGCCCGTCCCCAGCTATTTCTGGCCATCTGCCGGAACGCTTTCGGTTTCATATGATAATCTCTCGAAAATATTTTATTAAAATATTTACTCTCCGAAAACCGCTTTCTAAGCATATATCGATAAGCTTTTTATCCGTCTGGACTAAAAGCTGGATCGCCTTTCAAACCGGAGCATATTCATGTATGCCTGAAAAGACATGCCAAGCTGCCTTCGGATAAAATGCGACAGGTACGAGGCGGAAATTCCTTCGCTTTCTGCCAGTGCCTTTAAGGTAAGCCGCTCCTGATAATGCTCCTCCATATAGGTCAGCAGACGCGTCAGACGTCCTTCCTGCTGCCGTGAGCCGGATGTCTCTTTATCCGAAAACACCTCAAAAGGCATCGTCCTCACAAGCAGATAAATGATCGCGTTTAAATCACTGTAACAGCGCAGCTCAAAGCCAAATTCTTCAAGGTAATAATTGTAGGCCAGATTAAAGATGCACAGCCGCAGACGCTCAAGCGGCGCCTGGTCAAAAGCCTCAGACACATTGCTCTGCTTAAAGGAAAGATTTCCAAAGACCGGGAAATAATTTCTGCAAAACTGTTTTTTAATATGAATGGTCATCATCCGGCAGAGTCCGCCCCGGCTTATAAATTCATGGGGCTTATATGGATTAAATACAAAAATGCTCCCGGCCGATGCCTCATAAAATTCGTCATTAGTGCGCACAAAAAATTCTCCGTCAAGTACCAGCGACAGCTCCATATCCCGGTGGATATGGGAAAGCTTATAGGTAAACTCCGAAATATAAAACACGATCTCATTGATCTCTGTATGCTTGATAATCTCTACTGCATGTACCTTTTCCATCATTTTCTCAAAATCTTTTTACAGACCCTTCACGGTCACAATCCGTCGTCCTGCTGTTAGTCTACTCCATTTTCATAACGCCTTGCAGCGTATGTATGCCGCAAAGTATGACAGGTAAATACCAAATTTCAGAACATTAATGTGTATCCATCTCTCCGATAGAGTTCTTCATAAACCGCTTCTCGCAGCTTCCGGTTTAATTCATTCAGCTTATTTTCATTATATCGGCACCCCATTTTCTTTTCAAGCCCTTTTGTATTGATATTAACAATGCTCTTGCCTTTGTTTTCCCAATCCCCATATACTCACAAAATTCATGTATATTCAGTAATGCTTTCTCGATACGATTCCCCCCTCTGGTTTTCCTGCATCAATTATGACTGAAAAGGAAATCATCTTTGCATAATTACAGAAAGGCGGCAGAGAAAAATCTTTGCCGCCTAAAAATTTTTAAAAAAGGTCTTGCTTGTGACGCTGCGTGATGATTTATCATAGGTGTCAGGAGGTAAATCATTATGGCAAA
>CASFBR010000043.1 GCA_949292795.1 uncultured Eubacteriales bacterium | reverse complement strand
GCAGGCTGCCATGGAAACACGCCGGAAGCTTCTTAAGACCGGAAAGCTGCTGATCTGTCAAAATGGCCTTGCCAATATATCCGTGGAGGATATTACCCGGGCTGCCGGGGTTTCCAAAGGTACGTTTTACACATATTTTAAGCGCAAGGAAGATATTTTGTTTGAGCTAAGCAGAGACACCTTCGGCGAGATACTGGAAGCAGCTATGGAATTTAACGGAAATTTTCTGGAAAAGCTCACCTGTTATATGGTCCGGTTTTCGGAATGTATCGAGAATGACAGTGTCCATATGGCTCAGGACTGGGTCAGTCATGTTGTGATGCCAGTACCGCCGCAGAGCGGTTACGACCGCGGAAAGCTGCCGTTTGACCGGGATTCTGCCGCAGAGCTGCTGCATTATGGTGTTGCCTGCGGGATGCTTAAGCCGGATTTTCCGGTGGACACGATGGCGCATACGCTTGTGGACATTTTATATGGACAGATGCTTTGCTGGGCCATGAGCGACGGTGCATATAGCCTTCGGGAGCGCACCCGCGAATTTTGTGAGCTTTATCTGAAGGCTCTTTTTAAGGAGGATGAAGTAAATGAGTGAACTTGGAGCAACGATTAAAAAGCTTGGTTTTGGTCTGATGCGTCTGCCGCAGAAAGGCGATGTGATCGATGTGGATCAGGTTAAAACGATGGTCGATCTGTTTATGGATGCGGGATTTACTTATTTCGATACAGCCTGGGCTTATGCCGGTTCAGAAGATGCGATCCGTCAGGCTCTTGTGGAGCGTTATCCGCGGGAAAGCTATCAGCTTGCCACGAAAAATGCGGCCTGGATCAACTGTAAGACAAAGGAAGAGGCGCGGGCCCAGTTTGATACATCCTTAAAGCAGACGGGCGCAGGTTATTTTGATTTCTATCTGCTGCATAATCTTGGCGAAGCCCGGACGCAGTATTTTGATGATTATGATATGTGGAGCTGGGTTCAGGAGAAAAAAGCTGAAGGACTGATACGGCATGTAGGATTTTCTTTCCACTCTACGCCGGAGGAGCTTGAGGAAATTTTGAATACGCATCCGGAAATGGAGTTTGTGCAGCTTCAGATTAACTATGCAGACTGGGAAAATCCGGCGGTGCAGTCCCGCCGCTGTTATGAGGTGGCAAGAGCGCATAACAAACCGGTAATCATTATGGAGCCGGTCAAGGGCGGTATGCTGGCAACACCTCCGGAGTCTGTCGTTAAAATTCTTAAAGCCGCGGAACCGCAATCTTCAGTTGCCTCATGGGCGGTACGCTTTGCGGCGGATCTGGATGGGGTGATTACAGTGCTTTCGGGAATGAGCAGCGTAGAGCAGATGAAGGACAATCTGTCGTATATGAAAGATTTCCATGGACTTAGCGACACTCAGAAGGCTGTGTTAAAGCAGGCTCAGGAGGAGCTTGCCCGTATTCCGCTGATCCCGTGCACCACCTGCAATTATTGTGCAAAGGTCTGTCCGATGAATATCGGAATATCCGGTTCCTTTACCGCAATGAATTATCTGACGCTTTATGGCGATAAGGCGGCCGCACAGCATCAGGAGGGCTGGCTTGTCGGCGGTCATGGCCATGAGCGTGCTAGCGAATGTATCCAGTGCGGTAAATGCGAAGAAGCCTGCCCGCAGCACATTGCCATACGGGAACAGTTAAAAAAGGTCAGCAGTACGCTGCTGGTTTAAAACTTTATAAAAGCAATAACAAAAAGCACAGGTTTTTAAAAAGACCTGTGCTTTTTGCGCGCTACGCCCGGAGGGCGACCGCCGTACCTGCACGGGCAGGCATCCGACGGGCAACGGTCATCGCGTTTTCCGTCCGCTGCTGCGTGCAGGCTCATGCTGCCGGGCCTGCCGTCCGCGGCGTTTCGGATAAAAAAAAGACACCATAAAAAAAATCGAAGTCTTTGGCCGGAGACACAGTTCGGCTATAATAAATAACATAGGGGCGTTTTGGCCTTTGCCCCAGCATCAGGGATGTTAGCGGAGCCGTCTGTGACGGCGAAAAAGGAGGGAAATTTGACGTGAATTACAAGATGACAGATACAGAGTTCCATCTGGAAAATCCTCAGGATGTCAGTGGCTTATATATGCCTCTGGTCAATGAAAAGGTGATGAGCTGTGTCACCCCGGATGGCCATGGAGATAACAAGATTTCTCAGGATTGTTTTTTCCTTGAGCCGGTAAGCATTGAGAACCTTCACAGCAGCATGAGTACACGGAATTTCTGGTGCAGGATCGATGGGTGTGATAAGCCATGGTCTGTTTTCGGATATTCGGTATGGCAGCAGGCGAAGCGCCATACAAAAGATACGCCGGAGTCTGAAAAGGTTTCCATGGCTGCCGGGCCTTACTGGCAGGAGGTTAAGCGTGTCAGCCCTGCGGGCCTGGAGTCTGCCGTACTTTCATTCTGCCCGGTGGGGGAGACGATGGTGGAACTGATGGTGGTGACCCTGCGCAATACCGGAGCTTCGGAGATGACGCTGACGCCGGTGGCAGCAGTACCGGTCTATGCAAGAGGTGCGGATCATATCCGTGACCACCGCCATGTTACTGCGCTGCTTAACCGTATCCGCGTCACAGAGGATGGCGTGACCGTGACCCCGTCCATGGCCTTTGATGAGCGCGGGCATCACAAGAATGACATATCGTACAGCGTTTTTGGCCGGGGAGAGCTGGGCGAGAAGCCTGTGGGCGCTGTGCCGACGGTGGAAGATTTTATCGGTGACGGCGGCAGCTATATGATGCCTTTATCTGTGCTTGATGAGCATTGCAGCTTAAGCCACTGCGGCGACACGTTTGACGGGTTTGAAGCGATGGGCGCCCTCTGGTTTGACAGGCTTACCCTGTCTCCGGGAGAAAGCCACAGCTATGTGATCGCTTTAAGCTACAATAATGAAGGTATGGAATATCTGGATTTCGAGAAAGCTTCAAGAGCCTTTGAGGAAATGAAGATTTACTGGAATAATCAAAAGATCATCACATGCCACACATCGGAGAAGGATTTTGACACATGGATGGGCTGGGTGAGCCTTCAGCCGCATCTGCGCCGGATTTACGGATGCTCCTTCCTTCCGCATCACGACTATGGCCGCGGCGGCCGCGGATGGCGGGATTTATGGCAGGACTGCCTTTCTCTGATTCTGATCCGGCCGGAGATGGTGCGAACGGACCTTAAAAATTTCTTCGCCGGTATCCGTGTGGACGGAACCAATGCCACCATTATCGGCAGTCAGCCGGGAGAATTTGTTGCAGACCGCAATGCCATTGTCCGCGTATGGATGGATCATGCCTACTGGCCGTTTAGAACGGTTGAGCTTTACCTTGAGCAGACCGGTGATTATCCGTTCCTGTTTGAACTGCGCCCGTATTTTAGGGATAAGATTTTAAACCGGGGGACACGCATCGATGCCGGATATGTGGATGACGGCAAAAACATGCTTTCGGATAAGGGCGGCAATATTTATCAGGGAACACTGCTTGAGCATCTTCTGTTACAGCATCTGGCACAGTTTTATGATGTGGGTGAACATAACCATATGCGCCTGCATGGTGCGGACTGGAACGATGCCCTGGATATGGCTGCTGACCGCGGTGAGAGCGTTGCCTTTACGGCTGCTTACAGCGGCAGCTTTAAAGAGCTTGCCGGGCTGTGCCGTACGATTCAGGCAAAACAGGGCGTGAAGTCGGTGCGCATCTTTAAAGAGCTGAAAATGCTGCTGGATGCCTCACCGGATGTTTATGATGATGTGGCTGAGAAAAATGCACTGCTGGAGCGTTTCTGCAATGAAAGCTGTGAACATATCAGCGGTGAGCAGGCTGAGGTGGATATGGATGCTCTGGCGGATACGCTTGAGGCTATGGGACAGTGGATCAGCGCGCATATCCGTGCCACAGAGGTTGTCCATGACGATGCCGGCGAGAGCTGGTTCAACGGTTACTATAATAATCACGGCCAGCAGGTTGAGGGCATGAAAAACGGCGAAGCCCGCATGATGCTCACAGGCCAGGTATTTACGATACTTTCCGGCACAGCATCCGATGAGCAGGTTGAACAGATCAGCCATGCGGCTGAAAAGTATCTGTACAGAGAAAATGTGGGCGGCTACTGTCTCAACACAGATTTTAAGGAAAACAACATGGACATGGGACGTATGTTTGGCTTTGCCTACGGACACAAGGAAAACGGCGCTGTATTCTGCCATATGTCGGTAATGTATGCCTATGCCCTTTATTCCAGAGGCTTTGTAAAGGAAGGCTATAAGGCGTTATCGGCGCTGTATCATAAAGCCGTGGATTTTGAGACAAGCCATATGTACCCGGGAATCCCTGAATATTTCACACCGAGAGGACAGGGCGTTTATTCCTATTTGACCGGCGCCGGAAGCTGGCTTGTACTGACCGTCCTTACCCAGATGTACGGTGTCCGCGGCAAGGCGGGCAATCTCTGGCTGACGCCAAGACTTTTGCCGGAGCAGTTTGACAGCGAAGGACTGGCCGGCGTTCAGGTTAATTTTGCCGGAAAGCTTTTAAATATCACCTATGAAAATAAAGATCATAAAGACATCGGTGATTACGATATTGAAGAAATTTACGTCAATGACCGCCAGTATTTTTACGAGGGCAGCAGCGGCCTGATCGAGCGCGAATATATCAAGTCGCTTCCGTCGGATGTGGTCAATGAGATACGGGTCGTACTTTCCTAGAGAATCGTATTATTTACTTTTGTAAATCGATGCTGCCGCGCAGTGCGCGGCAGCGCTATACATGAAATGCCATGGAGGTTGTGAAGATGTTAGACAAAGAAATGAACTATGTCATGGACGAATACCAGAAGAAATCCCTGTTTGCCAGCTTTCTTCCGGGTATCAGCGGAGAACACGGGATTCCGCTCTGGTGCTATTATGTAAACCGCGGACAGGCGATTTCCTGCTTTGGCGTTCAGGATAAGGATCACTCGATTATGGAGTTTTATCCGGCACACCAGGCTTATGAGCGCACATCGCTCATGGGCTTCCGCACCTTTTTAAAGATCAATGGCAGCTATACGGAGCCATTTTCAGACCCGTTAAAAAAGCAGACCATGACGGTTGGAATGAACAGCCTCACGATCGAGGAGGACGCAGACGGCTATAAGATCGAGGTTGAATATGAGACGCTGCCCGGCGAGGCGCTGGCAGCTTTAATGCGCCGCGTGACGATCACGAATAAGAGCGGCTCAGATATGAGCCTGGAGGTCATTGACGGTATGGCCGAGGTCATCCCATACGGCGTCAACAGTATGTCCATGAAGGTTATGGGACAGACGACAAAGGCATGGATGCAGGTGCTTGACGCTGAGAAATATCAGCCGAAATTTAAGGTGCGTGTCAGCATGGAGGACAGCGCCGAGGTTACGAAGGTGACGGGCGTTAATTTTGCTCTTGGGCGCGCACAGGGCGCAAACAGCCTTCTGCCGGTAATCGTTGACCGGGACGTTCTGTTTCGCTTTGACAGCACGCTGATGCGCGCTTATGGCTTTATGGAAAAAAGTGTGGATGAGCTGATGGCGGAGGAGCAGTCCATCAGTAACGATGTGCCGACCGCATTTTTCGGCCTTTCAAAGAAGCTTGCTGCCGGTGAGAGCGTGACACTTTATGAGCTGTATGGTATGTCTGAAAATGAAGCCGCCTATGACAGGCTTCTGGCAGACTTTAGCTCAGACGCATGGTTTGAAGGCAAGCAGGCCGCAGCCAAGGCGCTGACAACGGCGATCACGGAGCGCATTGCATCAAAAACCGGCGATGCGACCTTTGATGCCTATGCCCGCATGTGTTACCTGGATAACCTGCTGCGCGGCGGCTATCCGGTAAAGCTTGGAAAGAAGCAGATTTTCTACCTCTATTCCAGAAAGCACGGCGATATGGAAAGAGATTACAATTTCTTCTCCATGCTTCCGGAATATTATTCACAGGGCAACGGCAACTTCCGTGATGTCAACCAGAACCGCCGCAGCGATGTGCTCTACTCGCCGTTTGTAGGCGACAGCGGCATTAAGACGTTTTACAATGCATTGCAGATCAACGGCTATAATCCGCTGGGCGTTGAAAAGATTACCTATAAATTAGACGCAGAAAGCGCAGACGGCCAGGCTGCCCTTAAAGCCGCAGACGGCCTTGCAGGGCTTGATTTTATCAAAGATACCGAATATACGCCGGGACGGCTCTACAAAGCGCTGGAGGATGCTCAGGCTGAGAATGTGGAAGCGCTTTTTGAACAGATATTGGACGCTTCGGTGCGTATGGATACGACCAGCTACGGCGAAGGCCACTGGAGTGATCACTGGACCTATAATCTGGACCTTGTGGACGCTTATCTGGCAGTATTCCCTGAAAATAAAAAGGCATTGCTGTATGATGACAGCAGCTATTTGTTTACTCAGGCCCGGATGCAGCTTCTGCCGAGAGTAAAGCGGTATGAAGTAACCGGCGGAGGCGTGCGCCAGTATCATTATCTTAAAGAAAATGTGGATACCTCCATGGCCGAAAACCGTTATCTTAAGGATGCGGCAGGACATGAGGTGCGCACCAACCTGATCGCTAAGATGTTCACACTGACAGCCAATAAGGTGGCAGCCCTTGATCCTTACGGCATGGGTATTGAGATGGAAGGCGGAAAGCCGGGCTGGTATGATGCGTTAAACGGTCTGCCGGGACTTCTTGGTTCGTCCATGGCGGAAGCCTATGAGACATACCGTATGGTCTGCTGGCTGAAACAGGCGGTTGCCGAGTTTGGCGGCGATGTGGAAGTACTGACAGAGGTTGCTGCTCTGGCAGATAAGCTCGCACAGGCATGCCGTGCACATATTGGCGAGCTGGAGGGCGACGGCCAGGCTTATGGTCTGTGGACGGATATTAATGAAGCGAAAGAAGCATTCTGGGAAGAAACCGCAAAAGCTGTTGCAGGCACAACGGTAAGCTGGAGTGCCAAAAAGCAGATGGAGCTGCTGGACGCTTACGCAGATGTATTAAAGAAGGGTATCGAAAAAGCACAGCGTATCGGCGGCCCGGTATGCCCGACCTATTTTTATTATGATGTTACGAAATATGAAAAGACCGGCGAGGGCCTGATGCCTCTGGAATTTCAGGTGAGACGCACACCGGACTTCCTGGAAGGCTCGGTACATATGCTTAAGCTTGATACATTCGCAGATAAGAAGCATGAGGTTTATGACCATGTGAGAAGCAGCCGTCTCTATGATAAGGCATTGAAGATGTACAAGGTCAATGCATCGCTTTCCGAGGCATCCTTTGAGCTTGGACGCGCCTGCGCATTTACTCCGGGCTGGCTGGAAAATGAATCGGTATGGCTTCATATGGAATATAAGTATCTTCTGGAATTGCTTAAATCCGGCATGTATGATGAGTTTGCTGCGGATTTCCATGATGCGGCGATCCCGTTCCTCAAAGAGGAGGTTTACGGAAGAAGTCTCCTTGAGAACTCGTCCTTTATTGCCAGCAGCGCCAATCCGAACAAAAAGATTCACGGCAAAGGCTTCGTAGCCCGCTTAAGCGGTTCCACCGCAGAGTTCCTTCAGATTTGGCAGCTCATGATGTTTGGCAGCCATCCGTTTACGGCTGCGGACGGTGTGCTTAAGGCGGATATTCGCCCGTGCATCCCGGCTTACCTTGTGGGAGCGGATAAAACGATCGAGACGACATTCCTCGGCAATGTTCATACCGTTTATCATCTGAGCCAGCTGGATGCGCTTGTTCCGGGCAACTATGCGATCAAAGACATCTGCCTGGAAGCGGACGGCAAAGCTGCGCTGCATGTGAAGGAGATTACCGGCGATACAGCAAAGGCGCTGCGTGACGGCGTCTATACAAAGATGACGATTGATTTTGAATAATTAATAATCAGACAGAATGAAAGGGCGTGCCGGCTTTTAGCCGGCACGTTTTATGTTATTGCATAGAAAACTGCGTTTCCATGCAATAAAAAGCTCCGCTTAGGATGCGCACGCGCGCGATAAGAAAATTGCCGCTGAAGCGACCGCGCCTGGCGATGAAGATCCGCAGGCGGAACGCTTTGTAAACGGAAGCCCGTTTGGCGTTAAGGCCTTATTTGATTGTGACACTGTGCTGGTAATTTTTGTGCAAAAGGTGTCGTTTTTGAGAAAAAATGCCCAATCGAAAGAGTTTTACTAAAAAAATGACACCAATAAAAAAAATGAATCATTATAAAATTTGTATAAAAATTTTATAATCTAACCATGACATGAAGTTCATACAGACATGTGCGCGGCATGCGCTTTTGCTGTGCCGCGAAAAGATTTTATGTAAGGAGGACATGAAATTATGAAAGGAAAAAACACAATGCGTAAGCTGCTTGCAGCGATCATGGCCGGTACCATGATTTTCTCCATGGCAGCCTGCGGCAGCACAGGCGAGGATGAAGCGGCAGGCGGTGATGCAGCGGCAGAATCTTCCACAGATGACGCTCAGGTTTCCGGTAAGGCGGACGCAACTCAGAAGCTTGTTCTGTGGACCATGGCTGCGGATATGCAGCAGTTTGCCGACAAGTACTGCGAGTCTCATCCCGATGTGGCCATTGAGGTCGTTGTTACCGCTCCTGCAGATTACCCCACAAAGGTTCAGAACGCTTTAAGATCCGGTGCTAAGGATCCGGATATTGTATGCGCGGAGCCTCAGTCCATTCAGACCTTTATTGACGCCGGATTCTTTGAGGATCTGGATCAGGAACCCTACAATGCTCAGCAGTATGCGGACAACTTTGTTGATTATGTGTGGGCAGCCGGACAGGATGCCAATGGTGTTCAGAGATGTATCTCCTACCAGATCACACCTTCCGCAATTTTCTATCGCCGTGACATTGCAGAGGCTGTTTACGGAACATCGGATCCGGAAGCTATTGCAGAGAAGTTTGCAACCTATGACGCAGTGCTTCAGACCGGTAAGGATATGAAGGAAGCCGGCTACAGAGTATTTGCTTCCACCGGCGAGCTTGGCTTTTTCGCAGGCAATGAGCCCTGGATCGTTGACGGCAAGCTGAATGTTTCCCAGAGCCGTCTGGATCAGATGGATGTAGCAATCCAGCTTTACACCGAAGATCTGACCTGCTATGTTGATACATGGTCCACGACCTGGTACCAGGCAATGAACGGACCGATCCCCATGGTTGGCGATGACGTTGATATGTGGGATCAGGAAGCGGTTGATGCGGCTGCTGAAGGCGCTGACACCACAGAGATCTTTGCTTTTGGTCTTCCCAGCTGGGGCGTGCTGACCCTTCGTGACAATGCTCCGGATAACTCCGGTAAGTGGGGCGTTTGCCAGGGCCCGACCTACACATTCAGCGGCGGTACATTCCTTGGTATCAATCCGAACAGTGAAGACAAAGAGCTTGCATGGGATTTCATTACATTCTGTACAACCAACGAAGAAACGCTTGACTGGTGGATCGAGACATCCGAAGGCGATGTTGTTTCCTGGATTCCGTCCATCGAGAAGCATAAAGACGATGAGAACGAGTACTACGGCGGACAGAAGCTGTATGAGCTGTTCCTTGGTCTTGCAGAGCATATTGACTACTCCAACGTAACGCCTATGGATACCGAGTGCAACGACCTGTGGAATGCAGCCATCGGCTCCATTCAGAGAGGCGAGATGACCAAAGAAGATGCCATCAACAACTTCTATGATCAGATCGAATCCACATATCCCGACATTACGGTTGAGAGATAATCATCAAAGAAGATTGCGGGCTGCCGGTCTGGCGGCAGCCCGCTGAAGGTGAAAGCCGCCGCCGGCCGGCGGCTTTCAGTTATATCTGAGGAAAGGAGACCTGTGCATGGCATCCCAAAATACTGCGGTATCTCCAAAGCCGGCAAAAACGAAGAAAAAAGACCTGAACAAGACCGGCTACGGTTATCTCTTTGTGGCACCGTTTGTTATTGTATTTATTGTTTTCTGTATTTATCCTGTTGTGCGTACCCTGTACTTAAGCTTTACCGAGTACCCGGGCTATGGCAACCCTATTTTCAATGGTATTGACAATTATATCCGTGTAATTAATGATAAGTTCTTCTGGCGTGACCTGTGGAACACCATTAAGATCTGGGGCGTGAACATTATCGTTCAGCTGGGCCTTGCGTTCCTGCTGACGATCGTATTCAGCGATATTAAATACAAGCTTCGCGGCTTAAGTATTTTCAGAGCTCTGTTTTATCTGCCGAACCTGATCGCCGCCACATCTGTGGCATTCCTGTTCCAGACACTCCTTGACTGGAAATATGGTACGGTCAATCAGCTTCTCGGCACAGACATTAACTGGCTTGGCGATATTCATGTAACGCCTTATGTAGTATCCATTATCGGCGCCTGGATGTGGTTTGGTAATTCCTTTATCATGCTCATGGCCGGCGTTCAGGGTATTTCCAAGGAATACTATGAAGCGGCAGCCATTGACGGCGCAGGACGGTGGAAGGTATTTACAAAGATCACCCTTCCCCTGCTCAAACCCATCCTTCTGTATGTAAGTATCACATCCTTTATCGGCGGTCTTCAGCTGTTCGACGTTCCGTTCCTTATGTGCGGTGGTACAAACGGAAATCCGTCGGGAACAACACAGACCATGGTTATGTACCTGTACCGTTTCGGTTTCGAGAACAACCAGGTTGGCTATGCGGCAGCCATCGCTTATACGATCTTCATTATGATCCTGATCGTATCGATTATCCAGCTTAAGGTATTAGGCTCCAGCAACGACGGCACCGGCAAGAAGAAAGGAGGACGTCATAAATAATGGCTACAAAAATTAAGAGAACGATCCTTTATATTCTTCTGATTATACTGGCAGTGGTCTGCCTCCTGCCCTTCCTGCTGATGATGGTCAATGCGACCCGTACCGGTCAGGAGATCGTAAGCTCTTTTACCCTGATCCCCGGACGCGCGCTGGTAAACAACTGGAAGACCGTATTCAGTTACTTCAACCTTTTTAAAGGTATGTTAAACAGCTTGATCGTTGCAGTTCCCTGTACGCTGTTTTCCGCGTATTTCTCCGCACTGACAGCCTACGGCCTGCATATGTACAAGTTTAAAGGCAATAAAGTCATCACCATGTGCATCATCATCTTTATGATGATCCCCGCTCAGTTAAGTCTTCTTGGTTTCTATGACCTTGTTTCCATGCTGGGCCTGACCGACTCTTATCTGCCTCTGATCCTGCCCTCCATTGCTTCGGCAGGTACCGTATTCTTCTTAAGACAGTACTGCGATGTATCCGTACATCCGGCACTGGTAGAAGCGGCCCGTATCGACGGCGCCGGAGAACTGCACATCTTCCACAAGATCATTCTCCCGCTGCTGTCCCCCGGTAT
>CASFBR010000042.1 GCA_949292795.1 uncultured Eubacteriales bacterium | reverse complement strand
GGAATACAGGCGGAACTGGCTGCCCTGGCCTTTGCGGGTATTATTTTCAATCGCTCCGTAATAAATACCGTTTCCGTCATAGATCATGCCGGTGCCGCTCTCCACGCTGTATTTATAAATGCCGTCCACAAGATAATAGGTGCCGCCCGCATAGGTGGTATCGCTCTGGATCGCATTTTTCATACCTTCATAATCCTTCGCGTCCATAAGCGCTTTTAAGGAGTTCAGGAAATTCTGGGTGTTTTCAAAGTTCTGAATATTTGCCAGAACCTCGTTATAGCGATCCGCATTCAGACTCTCCATAGTGGCGCACAGCTCATAAGCGCCCTGGATGTTGCCCTGGTTCATGGCATCAATGACGGCGGCCTCTGTACTATTTAATACCTGTTCATTGATTTTTGCCATGGTGTCGTTATAATAGCTCTCATCAATCGCCTGCATGGATGTACAGATTTCATAGGCTTTTGCCGTATCTCCGGCATCAAGTGCCTCATCGACCTGAGCGTCAAGCTGTGCCAGAGCATCATTGTTGATCTGTGTCTGGCGTTCATTAAATGTCCCGTTATCCGGAAACTCCGCCAGCGCCTGGGCCACAAGACTTTTTTCCACATCGGGATAGTCTCCGTTAATATTAAGCGCATTGATAAATTCTTCATAATCCGCTTCTTTATGCTCTGAAAGATCCGCTTTACCGTTAAGAGCCGCACTGGCCTCGTCGAATTTTTGAAAATATCCGGTCACCTGGGCGCCCACATCCATATCGCCAACATCATAATTTTCAATATCATAAATCAAATCCAGGCCATAGGTATTATACAGCTCCCTGTATGCCCGATCTTCAATCGTCACCTGAAGAGCGGCTCCGGGTGTTTCATCGGAGGCGCCGATGTCCGTCAATATCTCCAGCATGTTCAGCCAGCTTACCTCATCCCAGTCATCTGTGTCCGTGCGCACCTTCCAGTCCTCAGGGCTGCGCAGCGCTCCCGCGAGGGCGTCCAGGTTTCCCGGCGTTTCCTCCAGCGCCTTTTTGTAATAGGCCATATACGTCCCCGCTGTTTGGGAATCATCGCCCTTTTTCACATAAAGACCGGCCCTTGTCTGCGAATCCGAAACAGCATAGCGCACCTTATCAAAAAGTGTGTCTTTTAAGGACACCGGAACATAGAAGAAGAACGCTGCCGCAGCGGCCGCACCGCAAATACTTCCGATAATGATCCTTCGTCTGCGGTCCTTCTTTTCCTTTTCCGCCATCTGATCAAGTATCTCTTCCTCAGGCGTCCGGGTTGTTTTCCACTTTTCAGAACTGCCATCCGCATTTTTCGCGGTTCCGGCTGAGCCTGCGCCGCCGGCTGTGTTTGCGGTTCCGGCTGAACCTGCGCCGCCGGCTGTATTTGCACTCCCGGCTGAACCTGCGCTTCCGGCTGTGTTTGCACTCCCGGCTGAGCCTGCGCCTCCCGCTTCCTTTGTGGCTCCGGAATTTCTCTGCTGATATTGCCGGTATGCCTCCTCGATCTCTTTGGAAGGATCAGCAGCGCCCCCCGGACCGCCGAAGGACGCTCCGCCTGCCGGCGCTTTCTGCGGGCCGGATGCATCTCCCCGGTCATTTTCCGGCATATCCCACATGCCGCGGGTGCGCTCCTCCACCGGATCATTGTCCATAAACATATGCACGGTCTTATCATCCGATGCATCAAATTCATCTGTGGAGCCGGACTTCTCGCTCCCCGGCATCTGATACATGGTTCGCGTCAGAGTATCCTCTGACCCGCCGTTTTCCGGCGCACGGCTATGATCCCCGGACTGTGCCGGATTCTCTGCTGCACCGGAAGCCGCACTCTCACCGCTGCCTGACGGCTGGCTCTGGCCCCGGGAACCTGCGCTCTCACCGCTGCCTGACGGCTGGCTCTGGCCCCAGGACGCCGCGCTCTGGCCGCTGCCTGACGGCTGGCTCTGGCCCCAGGAACCTGCACCCTGGCCGCTGCCTGTGGGCGCCGCCGCGCCGGCCCCGGCTGCCTTACGATTTTCAAGATAATGTACCAGTTCCGTCCGCATCTGTGAAGGACTGGCCCAGCGCTTAAACTTATCCGCATCACAGGCCTTCGCAATGATCGCCGCCAAAGCTTCATCGCAGTTTGAAGGCGGCGGCAGCACTTCACCGTTAAGACGGCGCTCCAGCGCCCTTTGCGTATCTGCCGGGCCCGCCGCATGGGTTGGCAGAAACGGCAGGCGCCCGCCGTTTAACAGTCGGTACAGTACCATGCCAAGAGAATAAATATCAACCGATGAGCTATATGGCTCCCGGCGGAAAATTTCCGGCGCCATATACGCGCTCGTCCCTTTCTGGGACAGATTCGCATTGGTCATTTCAAGCTGGCGGGCGATGCCAAAATCGCCCAGCTTAAAATCGCCGAATGAATTGATAAAAATATTATCCGGTTTAATGTCCCGGTGAATAATCCGCTTTTTCCCGCAGTAATCAAGGGCTGAGCATATATCGATGCCAAGACGCACAATATCCTCCACCGACAGCGGATGCTCGATCCGATACTGGTTCAGATTTTTCAAAAGCTCCATGCGGATATAAATCGTCCAGCCGATGCCGTCCTCATTCCGGATTACCTTATAATCCTCGATAATGACAATATTGGGCGCACCCTTAAGCGACTCCATCAGATCGATCTCGCCCACAAGCCCTTTCAGCGCATTTTCGTAATAACCGGCAATTTCCTCCCGGCTCATCCCATCTGCCAGAAATCCGCGGATTTCCGAATCATCCGAAGGCACACGGATCACCTTGACCGCCGATTCATAGCCCCGCCCAAAGCCATTTTGCTCAATTTTATGTGCTTTATAGACAGTGCCAAAGGAACCGGAGCCTATGGGCGGGCCGGCAATATGCCAATCCTCCCATATGTTTTCCAGATTTACAGCTTCCATGATTTTTCCCTGCCTCTATATCTTTTCTTATGTATACTCTCGCTTATTTATTTTACCATTTTTAATGCCATGCGTAAAGCGCCGATTACAGCCGCCCCAATGGCAAAAGCTTCCGCCGCATTAAGCCTAAGCCCCTCCGGCTCTGCAAAAAATGCCGCCATTTAGAGAGGTCATGGCAAAATCTCGCAGACCATAACCGTGACATTGTCCCGTCCGCCGGCTTCCAGCGCCATGTTCATAAGTCCGGCTGCCGCCTCTTCCATTGCCGGTGCATGGTAAAGGCAGTTGGCGATCATTTCCATAGAAACCATATCCGTCAGCCCGTCGCTGCATACAAGAAATTTGTCCCCGGGCATAAGGCGCCCTTTGGCAATATATGGCTCGATCACCATCTCATCCTCGGGTATCCCGATAAATTGTGTCAGCGTTGGCTTGCGGTCATAAAGCCCCTGCCGCCGCAAAAAGTCTTCGTTGGTATGGGATTTTGTGATCTGTTTCAGCTCGTTGCCGCGAAGCCGGAAAATAGCGCTGTCGCCCACATTGCACACATAAGCCATATCCTGCCACAAATACAAAATACTGGCCGTCGTCCCGGTCTGCCCAAGGTGCTCCGCTCTTGCCTGCTCCACCACCGCCTCATTCATTTTAAGGCAGGCTTTATTTAGAAAATCCTTCGGCGCTTTGATGACCTTTGAAAGCTCATGCATACAGTCCGAAAATGTCATCGCCGCCGTACCTGCGGCGCGCTCCCCGGCATTCTCGCCGCCCATCCCGTCAAAAACCGCCATGGCGACCGCCTCATCCGTCCGGTTCTGGCTGCACATGATCGTCTTAAGATCAAGCGTTCCGGGCGCAAGATACTTGCCGGAAAAATAGAAATTATCTTCATTATTGGTGCGGATCAGGCCGTGGTTCGTGCTGCCCGCCATGATTACTGTAAAGCTCATACTGATGTCCTCCTGCTTTTATCTGCCTGCGATTTATGCCGTGCCAGGGGCAGCCGCAAATGCCCGTAATGATACGTTTTAAGCATGACACGTTTTAAGGCGTGCTGCCCCTTTTTTGCCGCGCTGCCCCTTTATGCCGCGCTGCGGTTCTTATGGCAAAAACGACAATGCCTTGCGGCCGGAGAACGGGAATATTTTCCGTTTTCCGGCTGCAAGGCTCATATTTTTATTCTCAGGCAATACCGATTTTGATCAGCCGATCACATCTGAGGGAAGTCCGGCACTGATCTCCGCATTGGCGCTCTCAGCTTCCTTATAAACCTGCGCCATCTCGTTAAGATCATTGACATGCTCCTGAATCATACGATTCATCTTTTCAATATCGTCCTGGAGCTGACTGAACTTGTTGACATACGCGGTGGACGCTTCTCCGGTCCAGTTTCCGCTGAGATTTTTTACCATCGTCATCATCTGACTGGTGAGACTGCTGACGCTGTTTCCTTTCGATGAAAAATCCTGTGCTGTTGAAATAAGTTTTTCAGGGGTGACATTTAAAATACCTTCCATAATGTAATAATCTCCTTTCAAATCACAGGGCACTGCATCGTGCCCTTCTTCCGTTTCCGGAAGCTATGCGTATCATTTTTTCAAAGCAGATGCCCGTTTGTCAAACCGATCTTGAGGTTGCTGTGTTGACATTCGTCTGTTCAGCCTGGGCATATTTTGCTGCAATGTTTTTAAGCGCTGTCACATACTCATCAATCGCTGTTTTGAAATTCTGCATTTTACTCTTGTCCGTCTGGAATGCGTTGTGGAATGCGTTCTTTGCCTCGCCTTCCCACATCGCAGCCAGAGCAGCCTCTGATTCCTCCAGCGCTGTAATCTGAGTCTGAAGATTTTGATTTAACTGGGATAATGCATCCGCCTGACGTGTAAGTTCGGTGGCTGAAACCTGAAATTGTGACATAATAATATTCCTCCTTAAATCTATAACATTGACCGGTTTTCCGGTTTATTCATACATGATCATCCGCGCGGCGCTTTCGCCGCACACAAACCGCAGTCTTTGCGGTTCTTTTAAGCTTCTCGTACCCTGGCCAGCTCCAGCGCCTGCATCTCTGCATCATAGGTGCGCCGGGCAATGCTGTAAATATCGTTAGCCGCATCCTGAAGCGCCTGGGCACTCTGGCGAATCTGATCCGCCAGCGCCGCGCCCTTTTGCAAAAACAGGCTGGAACTGTCGCCGTGCCATGCTCCGGCCAGCGCCTGAAGCGATCCGTCAAGATCATTTCCTGCCAGCCCGCTAAGCTCTGCCGCAAGCTGTTCAAGCTGCTCCGCCTGCCGCGCGGCATTGGCAAAATTCATTTTAATTGTATTTTCACTTAATTGTGGCACCATCGGTTCCTCCCTTCTGCCCGCCGCTTCCGTCACATCAGCGCATCGGACGGAAGTGCTGCCGCCATTTCCTGAGCCTCATTTTCCGCATTGCTATAAACATTCGCCATAGCCAGAAGGTCTTTGGGATGTTCCTTAAGGCGTTTTAATACAAGCTCGATGTCCTCCTTACGGTTTTCAAAGGAGCTGCGGTGAAAATCACCGGCTTCTCCAAGCCAGTAGCCCTGGCTTCGGGATACAAGCTGTCCGATGGAATCAAATACCGATGAGAGCTTGCTGATATGGTTTTGTACGGTCTGTGCCGTATTTTGAAGCGTCTCGGGCGTGACCTTTAACATCAGCCCGTCATAGCTGCCTCCGGATGACTCTGCCATGCTCTCACCTCCTAAATCTGGATTGCCGCGACCATCTCACGGACATCCTGCTCACACTGGGTATATTCCTTTACTGCATAAGACATATGCTCTTTATATGCCTGAAGCGCGGAAAGTACCTGCTCCAGCAGCATCAGATCATTGTTTACCTGTTCATAAAATACGTCATGGGCCGGCCCGCTCCATGTCGCCTTAAGGGCGTCTATGCTTTCACGGAGCGCTTCGCACTCCGACGTCCCCTGGCTTAAAAGCTGTGTCAGTGTATCTGCGTCACTTGACAATGCCGACACATCGATCTCCAGTATATCCGCCATCGCTCTACCTCCTGTCTTATAACCCCTGAAGTACCTCCAGATATAACTCCGGTACATCATATGTTTTATAGCCCACAGCCATAAGCGCCGGGTATGCCTCATCATAACGCTGCGTAATATGTGTATCGCTTTGCCCGTAACGTATGGCTGCCTGAGCCAGCACAGCGGCCATGCGCCTGAATACAGCGGCCTGCGTCTCGAGCTTTCTCTGCAGCCGCAGCAGCTCGACGCGCACCGCCGCCAGCGGTGTCTCACTGCCAAGATTTCCTGTCACTTTCACCAGGCCGGAAAGAAGATCTTCCATTCGGGCCGCATCGTATTCAAAATGATCTGCCATATCTTTAAGCAGCGATCGATCTACTCTCAATCTTCTCTCCCCTTTCTATGTGTCTATTGTAGCACACTCTGATCAAAAAGGATCAAAGTCTGATAAACGTACGGTTTTTCTGACAAATGGCACATTACACTAAAATCAGCGGATGACCGGTATCGATACCGCACTGCTTTAATGACTTTTCCGGCGGCAGCATCGAAAGCATCACCGGACTGCAAAGTACCAGTGCGCCGGGATCGCCCCGGAGCACACACTGCTCCTTTTGGCTGACCATTGAGGCAATTTCTTCGATGACTGAGGCCACCGGAGCATTTTCATCAATATTAAAATCATAGGTCTGATCCACGGACGGAATATAAACATCCACTAAGATCATGTCCATCCCTCCTTATGCATGACCGTCTGCCGTTTCTTCCAGCGGACGCATCAGACGTGTCAGATATTCATTCAGCAGCTTTTTGCTGCCCGGCGCCGTCTCCCGCATCCGCCCCTCCTCATAGATCACCGGCCGCAGGCCGCCTGTTTTTATGGTCAGCCTGCGGCGGATGTTATCTTCAGAGAAAGGCTGTCCTGCCGGACAGGCATCCGCGACCCAGAGTGTGTCTGCGGCGCCAAGCTCCAGCGGCGCCGCTGCAAACAGCCCGTCAAAGGGCGTGCGCACTACCTCCTCATCAACTGGCGGCAGAAAATATTCAGACATGCGCTCTACAAGCGCTGCCCGCCACTGCGCCAGGTCTTCCATCCAGATGCGCCAGGCTCCCGGCTGTACATCCACACGTTCAAGCAGCGCCGCCCGCTCGCTGCCCGCCGGCGGGACAATATATCCGAATACCGGCGGATATTCCGGCTCCTTTGGCCAGACACAAACGGCAGTGGATGCATTTTTAAACACATGAAAATACTCCATGGCAAACCTTTCGGGAACGGCACGGCCATTTTCAATTTTAAGCAGCCCCCGTCTCAGAAGCTCAAGAAGCACCCGGTGGGATGTCTCAAGCGTTTCTTCTGAGGCTGTAAACACCCGGGGCCCATCCGCCGCGGCGGTATCCGGGGATAAACCATCGGACATATCGCCAAAATCCGGCAGGATTGCCCGGCGGCCGCCCACGGCGGCCAGAAGCATTAAAAACTCACGGACTGTTACGATTTCGATCATAAATTCCTCATTTCTGCCCGATAGCTGCGGGACACCGGGACAATAAGCCCGCCCTCTGCCAGGATCATATTTTTACTTAAAACAATCTTTTCAATCTTCTCCCGGTTTATAATAAAGCTCCGGTGGCAGCGGACAAACTGCTGTGAAAGCACCGACTGGAGATGCTCCATCGTATCATAAAAGCCATATTCACGGCTGCCGGCCCGCACAAAGATTTTTTTTTCCCGCGCTTCAAAATAAATGATCTGACGGTACGGGATACGGACGCGCCCCTCACGGCTGTCCACAAGAAAGCTCTTCTGCGGCGGCTGCTGCCGGAAGCGCAGCAAAAAGGCTTCGATAAATTCCCGGACGACCTGACGGATGCGTCCGGCATCCGCCGGCCTTAACAATAGCGATCCCGGCATGATAGACGGCTTTAAATAGGTCATCGGCGATACGGCTGCATCGGCGATCACCATCAGCCATACATCACCGTAGCGCTGCCGAAACGCTTCAAGAAGCGCCGCACCCTCATCCTGGCAAACATCCACGCAGGCCATATCGATCAGCGGCCCGGACGCCAGATAGCTTAAAAAAGCTTCCGGACTTTTAAATAGATCAATCTGCCACTGTTCATCGGACAGATTGGCCGCTTCATCATGGAACACTTTTTTAAGAAGCTCGGCCTCTGCCCCCCGGCTATCCAAAATGACATTTGAAATCATAGCCTACCTCCGTGCCAGCGGGATAACCACCACCTGCTGCGCCGGCGCTTCGCCGTCAACGGATGGCAGCATGGCGATACCGGGTTTTTTCACTTTACCCTGAAGAGTAAACGGTATGTAGTCGAAATTTAAAAGCCGCTGTGCGGAAACATTGCCGCCCAGATGGCAGCCCCGGCGGCTGCGCGCCATATTCTCATACAGACGGATACCCACAAGCTTCGGCGCATCATCCGGATTGATGCAGGCAAAGAAGTATACATGATGCAGGCTTCCCTTGTCTGTAATGTTTTCCAGAAATCCCCGCATATCGCCGATACCTTCGGCAGGATGCTGTACATGGCTGACAAAATCCGCAAGGTTATCAATAAAGATAAACCAGGGCTCACAGGCTTTCATCTGTTCAAAAATTTCATCATCGCTCAGCCCTGCATCCACTGCGCTGCGCTTCTTTTTATTTCTGGCAATAAATTCCGGCAAAAGCCCTTCCCAGAATTTATAAAGCTGTGCGTCATCCTTAATCAGCACCGCTCCGGTTTCCTCGGCGACACTTTGCAGCCGGCCGGAAAAGTCCACAACCGCACTGTGAGCGTTCGCCTTCTGAGATGCCGTATAAATCAAAACCTTCAGCGCATTTGTTTTTCCGCTGCGCGCCTTTCCTGAAATCATATAGCAGAACGTGTGCGCCAGGTCCACACTGTAAACGGCCGCATTGGCTTCATTATATCCCAGAGGCAGACATGCCGGATCGGCGGCAGCCGCCATTTCTTCCTCAAGCTCCATAAAGCCTCCGATTTCCGGTTTTTGCGGAATCTGAGGCACCGGTCTTGCCCGGCGGCCGCTCCAGGCGGCATTTAAGCGGTCGCACTCCCGGATAATGCTCTCGTTTCTTGAATAATCATCGCTGGCAAAAAGCGCCAGTGCGGTCTGAAATTCCAGGACGCCGGACGGGCAAAGTGCCAGTCCCCGGCCCTTAACGCCGGCTTCCGGAAGCAAATCCAGATGAAGGACATGCATCGCCTCGGTATACTGGAATTTATCGCCCATTTCCAGACAGATCACGGTACGGATATTGTCGCCGATGCGGCTCTGGATTTCTGCCGCGCCAAAGCCCGCCGACGAGATCAGCAGATAAATACCGTAGCTGCTGCCGTCTCTTGAAAGCTGGATGAGCATATCCTCATAAATATTACCGGTCTTTTCCTTAAAGGCCGCGTACTGATCGATCACAAGAACGATCGCCGGAAGCACAACGCCATTGGCAGCAACATACTGTTCATAATTGCCTCCGGCTAAAAGCGCTTTTCGTTCTTTTAAAATAGACGCCATCATATTGAAAAAGCGGGCGATCTTCTCGCTGTCATTTTCAAAGAGCACGCCGCCCACATGGGCCAGCCCGGTAAAGGCTCCAAGCATATGGCTTGAAAAATCAAGGGCGTAAATCTGTACATGGGACGGTGTATAACGGTGCACCAATGAATAGATCACCGTCTGAAGGAACGTACTCTTTCCGGTGACGACCATGCCGCACACGGCATGATGGCCATTTTTTGCAAAGTCCACAACCAGAGGAAACTGTGCCTGATTGACCGGGTCATCGCAAAGCCCCACAACCGCCTCCAGTGTCCATGGCGTCTCCTGCGCCGGCCAGCCCTCGCCGTTAAAGGCATGTTCGCGGTACATTGCCAGGTCATCCAGATACAGCTTCTGAGGCAGCACCGGCAGCCACAATGTAAACTGATGGTTATAGCCTTCCTTCCGGGCAATCTCACCAAGATATTCCACCACTGCATCAAGCTGTGTCTTTTCCTTCATTTCCGGCAGCTTTAAATGCTCCTCTCCGGAAATCTCAATTATACGTTCCACAAGGCTGTCCACACGGTTGACGCACGAGCCGCGCGCCCGGCGGTAAAGCTCAAGAAATTCCTCAAGGCGTCTGGAATTATAGGCGCTCTCGGGATAGTCGATATTGCGCTGCCGCAGCGTTTCAAAAATATGTGCACATGCGCGCTGGACAAATGCGGTTTCCAGCGGATGTAAAAAGTCCTCGTCCTCCTGGATGGCAAAATCCCGCACGATCGCGGTCAGCACGCAAAGCCACTGATACCTGCGCGCTTCCTTCTGCTTGATCTTTAACCGGTTGCCCACAAGGGCGGCTTTTCCGGTGAGGGAACACATCTTAACAATATCCGTACGTCCCGCGCCGGGAGAATCATCATAGACAGCCCCCGAAAATCCCGACTGGAACAGCTCATACAGTTCGTCATTTCCTACCTGGAGATAGCACCGGCCGGCCTGGGTAATATAAGCGGCGTCGGGCTTGTGAAGCATATCGTTGCTGTCCTGCTTGTCCTGGACACGCAGGCAGAGACGGAATTTGGAGTTGCTCCAGATATTGTCATCCACCGTACCGCTGGGCTTTTGTGTGGCAAGGATCAGATGAACGCCAAGGCTTCGTCCCACCTGTGCGACACTGATAAGTTCGCGCATAAAATCCGGTTCCTCCCGCTTAAGCTCCGCAAATTCATCGATGATAATAAACAGATGCGGAACCGGAAGGGTTGCCTCATTATCTTTAACGAGCCGGGTATACTGATTAATATTGTTCACGCCGTGCTCATTGAAAATCTGCTGGCGGCGGCGGTTTTCGCTTTTAATGGAAACCATCGCCCGGCGGACCTGGCTTCCGGAAAGGTTGGAAATCTTTCCCATCATATGCGGAAGCTTTTCAAAAAGGTTGGCCATGCCTCCGCCCTTATAGTCAATAATGAAAAATCCGATGTCATCCGGAGAGAAGTTGACTGCCAGAGACAAAATATAGGTCTGGAGCGTCTCGGACTTTCCGGAGCCGGTCGTTCCGGCCACAAGGCCGTGAGGCCCATGGAACTTTTCATGGATGTCCAGATACAGTGGCGCGCCTCCGGCCTTCTGCCCGATCGGTGCGCGCATCGTATCATAGGTACGGTTTTTCCGCCACCGGTTTAACACATCCAATCCGTCCAGAGTATCCACGCCCATCATTTCAAAAAAGCTTAACGATGATGGTATCTCTCCGCCGGTCTCCACCTCATTCACCTCAATGGAGGACAGACGGCG
Organism: uncultured Eubacteriales bacterium; assembly: GCA_949292795.1. GTDB lineage: Bacteria > Bacillota > Clostridia > Lachnospirales > Lachnospiraceae > Catenibacillus. Next base: position 12,301 of record CASFBR010000042.1, on the reverse strand, counting down.
GGCAAAGTTTGCCAGCGCCATGGGCTCTACCTGATCAAAACGGATGTCCGTGCGCGCCTGTACATCATCGCGGACACTGTAAATCCCGCGGTAAGCTTCGTCATTTTCGATAATATATTCACAGCTGTTTGGCAGGTCCTCATAGCGTTCCACAAGAAGAAGCGTGGTGATACCGTAGGCGCTTTCCGGCTCCAGGAGATACTTGGCAATAAGCTCGCTCTCCAAAAGCTCCGGCTGCGTCACAAAAAGCACATACCACGGCTTTGGAGCGCCCGACGGACGCGAAAGGTCGCCGGCACTTTCCGCTCTCTGGCGCAAAACCTGGGCCAGCTCATAAAAAACATCGGCGGCACTGACCGGGTCATCTGCAACAAAACGGGTCTTTTTATCCTCAGACCACACATGGGGCAGCCATTTAATACATCCAAGAAGCTCTTCTTCATGGCTGTTGGCCTTATCATAGACAAGCCCAAGCTTCACATCGGTGTAGCAGTTATTGGCCGCAATCTGCACGATCAGGTCACAGGCCACCTCGTATGCGCCGGCCATGCCCGGGCCGCCGATAACGCCGATGAGGCGGTGCTCCATCAGGTCTACGCCAACCGGAATATTTTCCAGATTTTTATAAGTATCACGGATTTTAGCCGGCTGATCGGCAAGCGCATCCTTTTGCACCGTAAAGCGCTCCTTTGGGACGATGATCGGTGTCTGAAAGGGCAGTGTGCCAATTCCGAGGCGATGATAAAGAAAGTCCTTATGGGTGCTGTTGCGGTTCCACAGCGTCGGTGTCTGCCGGTCATAATTGACATACTCTGCTGCCGGCCGGTACATGGATAACAGCGCATTCCCGTTCTTCTCATACCGCTCTTTGATCGTATGGACCATCTTTTTTAAATATTCCCCATAAGCTGCGGTGCGCGCGTTTTCCTCCGCCTCCCGCGCCTGGCGCTGATGGCGGATATTAACAAGCGCCCATATCGTTCCGATAATGGCCGATGAAAATGCGGTCACAAGACCGGTAAACATGAAAATCGATGTAGTTCCTCCGTTGCTGCTCTGCCCCACGATCGCCATCAGGCAACCTAAAACCATCGGGATCGCCATGGTCAGCGACGGACCGATCGTCAAAAGCAGCGACGGCTTTTGCTGACGCGGCGGCACCGGAGGGCCTTCGATCTCAATAGGCTCTTCATTGACCGACTCGATATTTCTCGGAACACGGTGGAAATAGACGCGCTCACCGCCTCCGGCATTTTCAGGCATTCCTGACCGGGCCAGTCCTGCCAGCTCCTCAGGCTTAAGCGGGTGGAGCACGGCATGATTAATGTGCAGATTTTCCACAGAGGTATCGACCGCAAGCACATTTCCCAGATAGAGCATCTGAAGGCCAAGAATATTAATGCGGTCCCCAAAATATAAAACCTGGCTGCCCTTGATACGGATATAATTCACAAACACACCGTTGGCGCTTCCGTTATCGCGGATCATCCACCTTCCGCCGGAAAGCAGGAGCACGGCATGCTCCTTGGACACAAGGCCAAGGGAATCATAGCAGATGTCATTGGACGGCATCTTGCCGATCGTTACCGCAGATATGTAATTTAACGCATATTTCTGGTAAACACTGAATGAGTTTTGAGTTTCCTTCACAAGAATCGTCAGCTGCTTCCCCCACTGGTCTGTCAGAAGCAGCATATCCTTGTGATGGATCGTCTTATTATAAAACGGAACTTTGTCTTTATAGATTGAATAGCTGCTGCTTTCAAGAAAATGCCACTGATGATCCACGATCTCCATCTTAAGGATAATATCTTCCTTAAGGCCGAACGTGTTTTTATTTAAAATAACTGAATGATCGGCATTGTTTACGGCAGGAAGAAGAAATTCCTTATAAACAGCCTGACTGTACAATGATAAAATAACGCTCATAGGCTCCCCCATAGACCGGCCGCAGCCCGCGGATTTTCCAATCCGCCGGCCCGCATATCTGTCTGCGGCCGTATTCGTTTGATCTTTCTAAAATAAGTATACGTCCCCTAAAACATCCCGTCAACCGCAATGTTTAAAATGTGCCTGCCGCACGGCTGCTTTGAATGTCGGCATCCCTCCGGCGTATCAGCGCCGGCATGGCAATACTGTACGTCACAGCCGATGCCACCGGCCCTAAAATATCGGAGATCGGCTCTGCGAAAAACACCGCCTCCGCGCCGAAAAATACAGGCAGCACAAACAGCGGAACAAAATAAATCAGCTTTCTGAAAAAGGACAGCGGCAGGGCATAGCGCACCTGTCCAAGTCCGGTAAAGCCGTCCACCACAGCGTACTGGGCCCCAAGCGGGATCAGCGCCATCGTACATATGCCAATCGCCCACACGGATTTTTGAGCGATAGCACTGTCCGCCGTAAACAGCCGTACAAACAGCGGTGCGCCCACTCTCGCAAACACAAACATCAGCGCCGTGTAGGCCACGCATAAAAGCACGATATATTTCTGCGCCATGAGCACACGCTTTGTCTGCCCGGCGCCAAAGTTATAGGCCAGAATCGTCTGGGTGCCGCTGCTGATGCCTCCAAGCGGCATTGTTACCACAAGCATAAAGCTCTGTACGATCGTCGCGCAGGTAATGAGCATATCCCCCTGTCCCGGAGCGCTGTAACGGGCCAGGATCGAATTAAGTGCGATGATCATGACGTTATCCACAGCAATGATAATAAACGGGGTAAAGCCCATGACAAGAATCCGTCCCATGAGCCGGAGGCTATATCCCCCGAAGCTAATTTTCACAGCAGCCTTCCGGCCAAACAAAAACGACAGCACATACGCACAGCTGGCAATCTGGGAAAGCACCGTTGCGATCGCTGCCCCCATCACGCCCATATGCAGCACAAAAATAAAAACCGGATCAAGAATAATGTTGAGCACCGCCCCAAGGATGACGGAGAGCATCCCTGTCTTTGCAAAGCCCTGACAGATAATAAACTGATTCATGCCCGTTGACAGCAGTGCAAAAACCGTCCCGGACAGATAGGTCGTAAAGTAAATATCCGCATAAGGGTACGTCGTCTCGCTGGCGCCAAAAAGCATAAGCATCGGCCTTCGTACGGCAATCATAAGCACCGTCAGCGCCGCAGCCAGCACCGTGAGCATCAAAAAGCTGTTGGCAAGTATTTTTCGGGCCTGCTCCATACGGCCCTCTCCCATGCACCGGCTCATCATCGGCGAACCCCCGATGCCTACAAGAAACGCGACCGAACCAACCATTGTCACGACCGGGCCGCACACGCCGACGCCTGCCAGAGCCACATCGCCCACCTGGGCGATATTGCCGATATACATCCGGTCCACGATGCTGTAAAGCACGCTGACAAACTGGGCAAGCATACTCGGAAGTGCAATACGCCATACAAGCCGCTTAATATTGTCTTTTCCAAGATCATTTTCCATTGCCAATTCCTCCCTGACTTATTACCCCTACTTTATCACAAATTGACAGGTTTTACTATCCTTTAAGCTTCTTTCCCGAGTTCTCCCAATATTTATCCCGCCAGTGCCGTCCAAGCTCCTGGAGCTTCCGGGCCGTCTGGGCCAGCGCCTCGTACTGTGTCCGGGCTGAGGCAAGCTGGGCCAGCGCCGACGCTTCCCGTGCCTGCGCTTCCTTCACCTGCGTCCCGGACGCCTTAAGTGCCTCCTCAAGCTCCTTCACCTGCGTCCCGGACGCCTCAAGCGCTTCCTCAAGCTCCTTCTCGCGCGTCCCGGACGCCTCAAGCGCCTCCTCAAGCTCCCTCTCGCGCGTCCCGGACGCCTCAAGCGCTTCCTTAAGAAGCTCCCTCTCACGCGTCCCGGACGCGCGGGCGTCTAAGATGTGCGCCTCCCACGGGACATAGCCCTGCTCAGATGCGTGCCATACAAACACATCCGCATGGCCATCCTCTCTGTCCAAAGCCAGAAAATGCTCTCCCTGATGGACATACCAGCGGCAGTCTGCCCGCTGTCCGCCGCCCCGGCAAATACATGCTTTTACGGTCACATGCCACGGGTCCTGCATCCACAGCTCCCAAAGCCCGTCTGCGGCCTTTGCCTGGTAAAACAGGCGAAGCTGTCCCTCCACAGCATGAAGCGCCAGCCCCTCAAAAGCCGCAGCAGAAGCGGATGGACTAAGAACCACTGCGGTGTCCGGCGAATCCAGATTGCCAAAAATGATCTGATGCACAAGATTTTCATACACATAATAAATCCGGCCGTTAAAAGCAGTGGAAAACAGCTGGCCAAGACAGTCTGTATGCCGGATGCCCGGCAGCTGTCCCTTAAAAAGCGGCGTTATTAAAACAAGTATCCGGTTATTCTCACGGTAGAGCATCAGCCGCCGTCCATCGGACAGATCATAAACCTTATTCATCGGTTCCTCCCCTGGCGTTCCGGTTCCATCCCGGACTGCCGCCATAAATTTTATGAGCACTGCGCAAAGCGCCCCTCTCCTTTTACTATATGCACAGACATCACGCGCGAGTAACACCTTTAGGCTCCGGCGTCATAGTATAAAGTAAGAAATTTTATAGAAAGGATTCTTTTTATGGCGAAAAACAATTCTTCCGGCTGTAAAAGCTGTCCGAAACGTTATATCAGCCCGGGCGTTCAGACCGGCGGACCGTGCCGGGATATATGCACGGAACCGATCTGCGGCGATCCGGATATGCTCACCCTTCTTGCGCCGGTAGTATATGATGAGCTTGGCATCAATCTGTGCCGGACGATAACGATCGAACCTCCGACCGGCGCCATTGCCAGCGTTTCCGCTCAGATTCTTGACGTTGCCTTCGGCCAGGGTGCCGATGCTGCAACGACCGTTGTTCAGATCAACGGTCGGCCCAACTGCTACCTTGTCACACTGACCAATCTGGCTGTAACCTTCCTGCTGACCTTTTACGACTGTACGCGCAGAAGTCTCGGCACGCAGACAGTCACAGCAACCTATCTTCCGACAAACAGCACGGTCGCGGATTACGACTATCTCGATGACGACACAAATCCTGCGCTTGTCGAGCTGGAAATTTTTGCCCCCTATGGCGTCTCCCATGATCCATCCGCAGGCAGTGCCCCGGTCATTCAATATGTCGGCTTTACGCCTCAGAATAATACGATGCATCAGGGGTTGAACATGATCGCCATTCCAAAAATACTGGCTTTTGATTCCGCTTCAGATGCGATCACCATCGGCCTGACACTGTATGTTAAAAGCATTTATTATTCTCAATACCTCATCCCTCACGGCGGAAAGGCCATCGTTCCAAAGGCCAGTATCCAGCCTGGGGAAGATACTGTCTGCATGGACTTTGTCTGCGGCGATCTCCTTGATCTTGACATCAAACCGCTGGAGCTTGGCCCGCCAAAATGTGAAGCCGCTTTAAAGCAGGCATGTGAAGAGCCCTGCGGCTGCACCGCACAGACGCCGGTTGCCGCGCCAATGATGCCCGTAACGGCATCGGATATGCCCGCAGCCGCCTCCATGCCATCCGTCAGCAGCATGGTTTCCGAAGATTAATATAACAGTACAGGGCTGCGGCATGAGTATCGGCTCATGCCACAGCCCCGTGTCTAATATCACAGCCTGCGTGTCTACTTTCTGGCTGAATGATCCTTAAGATGGCTCCTTCTGACGGTCTTTTTTCGTTCTTCCTCCTCTTCGGGATATGCGCTGCGGTACTCACTTACAAGCGCAGCTTTTCCTCTGCGCCTCAGCCCCCATCGGACAAGCTTTTTAACGACATCATAAATCACCGCAAAAACAGGCACGCCGATGATCATTCCGATAAATCCGAAAACGCCGCCGAAGAAAAGAATGGAAAACAGTACCCAGAAGCTGGACAGCCCGGTAACATTTCCAAGAATCCTCGGATTGATAATATTGCCGTCGATCTGCTGTAACACCATTATAAATACAAGGAATATGATGCACTTCACCGGGCTGACCATAAGAATCAGCAGCGCTGAAGGGATCGCGCCCAAATACGGGCCAAAAAACGGAATCAGGTTCGTCACCCCGACGGTCACGCTAACAAGCAGCCCATAGGGAACATTGACGATTGAAGTAAAAATAAAGCAAATACACCCGATAATCGCAGAATCCAGAAGCATACCATTGATAAATCCGCCAAACATCCGGTCCGCATAAGTGATTTCATTAATAATACGGTTCGCCCACTTTTCCTTCACAATGCTAAACAGGATCAGACGGCTCTGCATGGCAAACTTTTTGCGGCTTCCAAGAAGATACACCGCCACAATCACACCAATAAACAGGTTGCTAAAAACCGTCACGAGACTTGCAACACCGGAGGTGACGCCCGTAACAAGATTTTGCAGATGCGGCAGGACTTCCTGCTGTATCCAAAGGCCCAGCTTATCCGACAGGCCCTCAGAAATATTTTCGATATAATGGATCAGCACGCTTTGTTCGTCCGTATACTGTGTAATCCAGTCCACAAATTTATCCAGATTCTTCTGGATTAACACAACTAGGCCGCCAAGGCTTCGCAGTACCTGCGGGATCACCATCATCAGCAGCGCGGCCACCACCAAAATACCAATCAAAATACTCGCAAACACACTCAAAGGCCCGGCAAGACGCGCGCTGCGCGATCCTTTTTTGCCGCTTAAAAGCTTCGTAAACCACCGTTCCAGAACATTGCACACCGGCTTTAAAAGATAGGCGATCGCCGCGCCATAAATAAATGGCATTAAAATTCTGAGGATACTGCGAAAGCCTGCCCGGATATTGTCCATATAAAACAATACGAAAAACAGGCAAATTCCCAGCGCCAGAGCGCCAAAAAGCACAAGCATCTGGTAAATATAATTTCTGCCGCGCAAATTTTTCATTTTGCTCCCCCCTGATCCTCCCCACGCATAAGTGCGTGAAGTCCTCTATGCGATCACATGTCCATCCGCTTTTAAAATATCGACAATCCGGCCGACATATTCACGGCAAAGCTCATTTGTCTGTGCCTCAGCCATCACGCGGATCACCGGTTCCGTACCGCTCTCCCGCACAAGGATGCGTCCATCGCCGGCCAGTGATGTATTCAGCTCTTCCACAGCGGCGATCACCTTCGGATCATCCTTTGCTGCGGCTTTATCGGCTACCCGCACATTTACAAGAAGCTGCGGGAAAATATGGATCGGCTTTACAAGCTCGGAAAGCGACATTTTCTTCTCAAGCATAACCTCCATTAACTGAATCGAGGTTAAAATACCATCGCCGGTCCGGGCATACTGGCTGAAAATAATATGGCCCGACTGCTCTCCGCCCAGTGAGTGGCCGTTAGCCATCATATTTTCATAGACATACTTATCGCCCACAGCGGTTTTTTCGTAGGAAATACCCGCCTCATCGAGCGCCTTAAACAGTCCGATATTGGACATCACCGTCGCGACTACGGTATTATTTGTCAGCTTTCCGCACTCCTTCATATACCGGCCGCAGACATACATGATCATATCTCCGTCCACAAGACGTCCGTTTTCATCCACTGCGAGACAGCGGTCCGCATCGCCGTCATAGGCAAAGCCCACATCCAGCCCATTATCCACCACATACTTCTGAAGTGATTTAATATGTGTGGAGCCGCAGTCTTTGTTAATATTTGTTCCGTCCGGCTCCGCATGGATCACAAAGGTTTTTGCGCCAAGGGCATCAAACACGCTCTTGGCAATTGCAGAAGCGGAGCCGTTCGCGCAGTCCAGCGCCACCCTTTTATTTTTAAAGGAGCGGGTGGCCAGAGAGATCAGGTGGCCAATATAGCGGTTCCGTCCCATGGCATAATCGACAGTTCGTCCGATATTTTCGCGGGTCGCCAGCGGAAGCTCCGGCACTTCGCCGTCGATATAGGCTTCGATCTGCTGCTCAACCTCCGCTTCCAGCTTATGTCCCTGGGCATTGATGATCTTGATGCCGTTGTCATAGTACGGATTATGGCTGGCAGAAATCATAATACCACAGTCAAAATCCTCCGTGCGCACCACATAGGAGACGCTCGGCGTCGTCGTCACATGAAGCAAATACGCATTGGCGCCGCTGGCCGTTACGCCGGCAGCAAGCGCATACTCAAACATATAGCTTGAGCGGCGTGTATCCTTGCCGATAACAATATTCGCCTGATGATCCTTTCCATAATAATATCCAAGAAAACGTCCAACCTTAAAGGCATGCTCGACGGTGAGGGTCACATTGGCCTCGCCGCGAAAACCATCTGTTCCAAAATATTTTCCCATAAAATAATCTCCATTCATCTTACTTTAAAATCCCGGCGTCAGCCATACTGAGCAGATTCCGCATCATCCATACTGTACGGATTCCATGCCATCCATACTGAGCGGATTCCGCGCCATCCATAGCGGACGGGCATACGCCCGGACATGGACATCGTACCACAATTTTTTAATTTTAGGAAGAGGGGATTCACAAAAGATTTCCCGGGCCAAAGCTATATGGAAGGAGCTCGGACAGCGTATGGACGGTATAGGTTTTGTCCCCGCGGCCGAGAATGATCTCAAAGCTTCCGCTGCAAAATTCCGCCAGCACCTGACGGCATACGCCGCAGGGCGGACAGTCCTCAAGCGCATCCTCCCGTCCTCCGACAATGGCGATTGCTTTAAATTTTCGTTTTCCCTGGGCTACGGCCCCAAAAACAGCAGTGCGTTCAGCACAGTTTGAAGGCCCGTAAGCCGCATTTTCTATATTACACCCTAAAACAACCGAGCCATCCGCGCACAAAAGCGCTGCGCCCACTTTAAAATCGGAATAAGGGGTGTATGCATTTTTTCTGACATCCAGCGCCATACAAACAAGGCGCGCTCTCCAGTCCTCCCCGGCAGCCTGGCTTTCATGATTATATCCATCCATTTACTGTTCTCCTCTTTAAAATCACCGGATGAAAGTTGTCTGATAACCTTTTATAAACTCGTCTGATAACCTTTTATAAACAATCGTTTGATTATCCGCTCCATAGCTTAAGGGGCTTCCAGCGTTGTCTTCAGCGCCTGCGCTGCCCCAAGCATCAGATTTTTTGTCATTGCCGTCACCCATGCTTCGGAATCCTGAAAATTATTGGCCGCCCACTGGCGGAGAATGCCAATATATCCGGAAGATGCGAAGCTGTAAAAATATTCCGCCTGCTTCCGCGTAGCATTGGGATAGCACTGGAGATACTGCTTTAAGCTGGACTCCCGCCCCAGCTCGATTAGGCGGTTGACAAAGGCAAAATCACTGTTTTCCCCAAGAAATATCGTACACATATCCGAATTATTTTTCAGAAATTCAAAAATTTTCTGACAGGGCTCCACAAGACTTTCCATACTGCCCGGCGACACGTTCATATCCTTTAGCACCTGCATCAGTTCTTCCGTCATCTCTTTCTCGATGGATTCCATAAGATCATAAATATCGGTATAATGGACATAAAAGGTGCCCCGGTTCACCTGCGCCTGCTCGCACAGCTCCCGCACCGTAATATTTTGAATCGGCTTTTCCATCAAAAGCCGGGTAAATGCCCGGCGCAGCATCTGCTTCGTCATACGCACCCTTCCGCTCTCTTTTTTCTTTTCCAAAAAATCACCTCGTTTTCAACACAACACCGTCCGATTGTTCAATAACTGACATATCCTTCGGTATTGATGATTTAATCCTCTATTTTTTTATATTATAATATTATATAGAAAGATAATCAACAGCCGTATCTGCCCGGATTGGAGGTATGCATTATGAAAAATATATATATTATTACAGGAGCCAACGGTCATCTCGGAAGCACGATCATCCGCACCTTAAAGCAGCATGGCAGCCCTGACGCCTGCGGCTGTGAGATACGCGGACTGATCCTTCCCGGTGAAAAGCCGCCGTTTAAAGAAACCCCGTCGATCCATTGGTATTACGGGGATGTCACCGATATTTCCACACTTGTCCCGCTTTTTGCGCAGACCGGAAAAAACCGCGTCATTGTCATCCACACTGCCGGTATTATTGATATTACCGCAGCCGCCGTCACACCAAAGATGCGCTCAGTCAATGTAGACGGCACAAAAAATATGGTCACAGCGGCCATGAGCCACGGCGTCTACCGCTTTATCTATGTCAGCTCCGTCCACGCCATCCCTGAGCTGCCCGACGGTCAGACAATGATCGAGACAAAAGCATTTGATCCGGAGCGGGTCGTTGGCGGTTATGCAAAAACAAAGGCCGAGGCGACCCGTTTTGTCTTAGACAGCGTCGCCCTTGGCCTTCCGGCCATCGTGGTTCATCCGTCCGGCATCCTCGGACCTTACGATACTGAACGCAATCACCTTGTCGCATTAATCCGTGAATATCTCACCGGAAAGCTCCCCGCCTGCGTCCGTGGCGGCTATGATTTTGTCGATGTCAGGGATGTGGCCGCCGGCTGTCTCGCGGCAGTCACTAAAGGAACCGTAGGCGAATGCTATATTTTATCCAATGAACACTATGAAGTTAAAAATATGCTGGACAGTATAAAAAAAATCACCGGAGTAAAAAAAGCCCGGATGATTCCCATGTGGATCGCGCACGCATCCGCGCCGCTTCTTCGCATAAATGCCCGAATACATCATAAGAAACCGCTGTACACCAGCTATTCTTTGTATACACTCACAAGCAACGGGCGATTTTCCCATGCCAAAGCTACAAAGGAACTTGGGTATCAGCCAAGATCTTTCGCAATTACGCTTAAAGACACACTTCGCTGGCTCAAGCTTTCAAAAACAGCGAAACATACATCTTAACATTTTTATCCGGGATGCCGTATAAAGAGGCATCCCTTTTTCTGTATGCATTGCATTTTTTGCGAAATCCGGTTAAAATAGATTGATGACTCTGAAACAAAATTCGGAAAGGATGCTTTTACAATGAATACATTTTTATTTGACCTGGACGGGACACTGCTTCCTATGGATCAGGAGGAATTTATCCGGCTGTATATGACTGCGCTGGCTAAACGCTTTCAGAAAAAATACGACGTGCAGACGCTGATCAGCACCATATGGGCAGGCACCAGAGCCATGGCGGACAATGACGGCAGCGATACTAATGAAAATGTGTTCTGGCAATGTGCCGCAGAAATGATGAATCTGAATAAAGCCGACTGTGAAGAAGAATTTCTTGATTTTTACCAAACCGATTTTTCCGAAGCCCGCGGCGCCACAGCCGCCCGGCCCGAGATCATCGCATGCATTCACCGGCTGAAAAGGAAAGGGTACACTATCGTTGCGGCCACAAATCCGTTTTTCCCGAAAATCGCCACACAAAACCGGCTGCGCTGGGCCGGCTTTGATCCTGACGATTTTGACGATATAACCACTTATGAAAATTCCAGCTTTTGCAAGCCGAATCTCAATTACTACAAAGAGCTTCTTAAACGTCTTGGCCGCCAGCCTTCAGACTGTGTGATGGTCGGCAATGACAACCAGGAAGATATGTGTGCCGAAATGCTTGGCATCCGCGGCTATCTCATTACTGATTGTCTCATCAACCGGAACAATGCACCGATTACCTGCCACTGGCACGGAAGCTTTGACGACTTCGCCGCACTTAAGCTTTAATCTTCATTATATCTGTCAAGGCGCCACCACGGCAGCGCCTTGACCACGAGTGCACGGCGGCCTGTTTTATGGCGGAAAAAACTCTAAAAACGGTCCGGCTTTCAGCTTAATTTAGCATCGTTTTATATTGATCTCGTACTTGGGTTTGCCGGCTCAATGTTAATGCTCTTTCCCTTAATCTTAACATGATCCATTGCCCGCAATACATCCGTGGCATACTCTCTTGGCACCTCTACAAAGGTATACCGGTCGTACATATCTATGCTTCCGATCAGCCGCCCGGAAATCCCGGTTTCTCCGGCAATGGCTCCAAGAATGTCGCCGGGGCGGGCCTTCTGCTGACGTCCCACATTGATAAACAGACGTACCATACCTTCCTCGGCGCCTGTATCACCAAATGCATCATCGGCCAGAGTATTCTCCACATCGGTTCCTTCGCGCATGTTCATCTTCAAAAATGCTGCCGCAATATCCATAGCCGTATAATCTTCTTCATTCACATGCGCCTCGATCATATCGATATAGGGCGTCAGGTCCTGATCGGCAATGATCGCCCCAAGCTCCCTAAAAAGCATTTCCGCCTTTGTGCTGGCCACATCATTTAAGGAAGGAATGGGCCGCGCTGCGATTTTTGTCTTGCAATAGCGCTGAATCTCTTTTAGCTTATATACCTCGCGTCCTACCACAAAGGAAAAG
>CASFBR010000041.1 GCA_949292795.1 uncultured Eubacteriales bacterium | reverse complement strand
GTCTGTTTTTTGAAAATTTGCATAAAGCCGTTCTTATGGCGGCCAAGCATGGAGTAATGTTGGGATTTGAAACAATGGAAACCGATTTTATGAATACGGTTAAAAAGGCGATGAATTATGTGGACAAAATTGCATCCCCTTTCCTGAATGTGTATCCGGATGCCGGCAATATCACGAACGCTGCTGAGATTTCAGGCGAGCTTGTTACGGAGGATATAAAAAACGGGCGCGGACATATTATTGCGGTACATTTAAAGGAAGCAAAGCCCGGAATCTATCGGAACCTTCATTTTGGAGATGGTGATGTGGATTTTGAAAGCATTATTGCCGCATCCTGGAAGCTGGGGGTTCGGCGTTTTGTGACCGAGTTCTGGTATGATGGCCGTGCGGACTGGCAGGCGCAGCTGTCCGCAGCCAGCCAATGCATGCGAAGGATTCTCGACAGTCAGTCCAAAATGTCAGGAGGATTAGAGAGTGCTTGTTGAAAAGAAAATTATCGGACATATTCCAAGATGCTATGCACTGACCCCGCTGATTTATCAGGGCGGAGAGCATCTACTTGTAGCTTCGGAACAGAAAGAGCGATGTGTCCTTTATGGGCTTGATGGAAAAGAGGAGGAAGTTATCTGGACAGAGCCTGGCGGAGTGATGACAATGCTTCAGGTGCCTGAAACAGACGGGATATTTTTGTCCACGCAGTTTTTTTATTCCCCGAATGATGCTGAACATGGGAAAATTGTTGTGGTGTTTCCAAAAGATGGCCGGTGGCTTACCCGCACGTTAGTGACACTGCCGTTTGTTCATCGATTCGGTATTCTTAAAAGAAATGGCGTTCGTTATCTCATTGCCTGTACAGTAAAGTCCGGACAAAGGCATAAAAATAATGACTGGAGTTTTCCCGGAAAGGTGTATGCCGCGGTTCTCCCGGAGGACCTTGGCGCGTTTGATGATGAGCATCCTTTGAGAATGGATGTGATCATGGATAACATGGTGAAAAATCATGGATATTATAAAATCTGTGAGGATGGCGCTGAAAAGGCATTAATTTCCTGTGACAGCGGCGTGTATAAATTTACTCCCCCGGAGAAGCCTGAAGGCTCCTGGAATATTTGCCGGATTCTTGATACTCCGGCTTCAGATGCTGTATTAGTGGATATGGATGGCGATGGATGCGGTGAGCTGGCCGTGATTTCGCCTTTTCATGGGGATACGATTTCGATTTATAAAATGCGAGAAGGCAGATTTGTTAAGGTTTATGAGTATGAAAAACCAGCTCCGTTTTCTCATGCTATTTATGGAGGCATGCTTTTGAATACCCCGGTAGTTATTATCGGACACCGGGAGGGTGCAAGAGATTTGCTGATTTTTACATGGAATAAAGAGAAAGCTGATTATGAAGCCAGGATTATCGATCATGGCTGTGGTTCCGCGAATGTTCATAAATTTTCCTGGCAGGGCGAGGATTATATTCTTTCTGCGAACAGGGAGATGAATGAAGTCGCTGTGTATAAAGTAAATTTATAAAATTTGAGATGGTTGGACATGTGCAGGGGCTGCCGGTTAATGCCGGTTTTTAGCACCTGGCCTGAAAGAAGGAGACCATCCGCAGAAGCTGTGCTTTATCAAAGCAATGATTTGCTGCGGATTCGTCTCCTTTTTTTATTGCATAGGAAACTGCGTTCCTATGCAATAAAAAAGCTTCGCTTAAGATGCGCACGCGCGCGATAAGAAAATTGTCGCTGAAGCGACCGTGCTTGGCGCTTAAGTTCCGCAGGCGGAACTCTTTGTTCTACCTCTGTTAAATTTTTTATCTGTGAGATTGTGAGGTTTGCCAAAAGCAATTATTGCACCGTGCGGGGGTGTTTTGATATAATCATTATTATTCAGAATGATTCAGAAAAACAGGAAGTGTATACAGATGATACAGGATTTAAACGGCAAATATTTTGATAATCAATACTGCGATTACGAACCGCGGCCGGAGGATAAAGTGATCAGTTTAA
>CASFBR010000040.1 GCA_949292795.1 uncultured Eubacteriales bacterium | reverse complement strand
GTCCATACGTTTCAAGAATATCCGTAATATCCATTAGCTGCCCCTGCGTCTGCATGGAAGAAAAACCGGAAGAGCCGGAAGGCAGCGTCAGCATCAGGTCAAGGCTTTCTCCGGATGACATCATCAGGCCGACCTGCTGATCATAATTTCCGATTTCATAAATCTCAATATCGACATGTGTATTGATTTCCTTTTCCGTAATCTCATTAACCGCATCCTCCACAGCCTGAAGTCCGGAAGGAACCGGCCCCATAGACGGGTAAAGTATACGGATTTGAGCCATATCGTCCCAGTCAATATGATAGCCTTCCATTGCCGTGCCATTCTGTGCCCCCTGGGCTGTACTGTTTTGTGATCCCTGGGCTGTCCCGCTCTCTGACGGCTGATCTGCGGCGCTTTCTTCAATGTCGGCAGAGGCCCCCTGCTCTGAAGCTTCCGTTCCCTGGCCCTGAGGTTCAGAATTTCCGCATGCCGATAAAAGTAACGTAAACGCCATTGCTCCTGCCGCAAGTTTCTTCATCATCTTTTCGCCTCCAATAAGCTTGTATGTATTCAGGAATCCCTGTATGCTTATGTTACCAGAAAAAACAGCAGCTCAGACTGCCAGCTTTTCATCCAGGGCGTTCAAATTCTGACACCCTCCTGCAAATACTCCTTGTCTTGTGTTTCCAAATTTCTTATAATGATACTGGATCACACAAACAGGGAGGAATTTTCCATGAAAAATGGTAATCATACAGACCCGTTATTAACTCTTGCAGCGGATTATAATTACTTTAAAGAAGGTTCCACAGAAAAAAAGATTGCGCAGGTCTTATTGAAAAATATTTGTAAAATCCCATCCTGGACCATTGAACAAATGGCTTTAAACTGCAATATATCCATTTCTACCTGCAGGCGTTTTATAAAAGAGATCGGATATGAATCCTATACTGAATTTAAATTAAAGATTACCGATCTTATTCAAAATTATGACTTTCATACACCGCCGGGCTTAAGTCCGAATGACCCGCACATCGAAAGCTATATAAAGCAGACCACAGACCGCCTTACCAGTGATGTACGGTCACTTGAAAAAACGCTGGACCCCAAAGCGATTACACAGGCAGTCACTGCGCTGCACGCATATGAGCACATCGTTATTCATGATCTTTTTAAATCATCCACGCATCTGGCTTTTTTGTCTCATCTTGCTTTAACCGGAAAAACCGTCACCGTATCTGCAGACATTGCAAGCCAGAAGCGCGACGCGAAAAATGCCTCTCCAAAGCAGCTGTTTTTACTTGTATACGACGGATTACAGCACGCCAGGGAAACGCTGAACACTCTGCCGGCCGTACACAGCCGCGGAGCTCATATTATTCTTATTTCCAGCGTGCCGTCATTTCCACACCAGGAGCTGTGCAGCACTGTACTGTACATCGGCGAGGGCGGCTCCCCGCTTTCCTCCATGCTTCTTCTGGACTTAACATACCTGTATATGGGCGAATTATATAAAAGTATGTTTATTACTGGAAAAAATCTCATAGAATCATCAAACGCTTATTAGGCGAAATGTGCACGCCTGTCATATCTGCTCCCCCAAAAGCCTTTCATCCTCTAATGATGAAAAAGGCTCCGGGTAGCTGCCATCCTCCGCAGTTTTTATCCAGCCTTCGGAGGTCTCAAAATCCAGATACCAGTCGGCCATCCCCAATAAAGGCTCTCCGAAAAATCGCGTAAGATACCACCGGCCGCCAATCTTTTTAAATTCATGCATGTAACGTCCCACAAATACCATATACGGTACAGACCTTAAATCCGTACCTTCATGAAACAGATTTGTGGCACTGTGATCAAACCATGCGCCTCGTGCGCTTTGTCCATCCCTGCTAAACTCGATCACCGGAGTTGTTCCCATATGAAAACTGAACATATACGGCGTATAATGGCTTTCCAGTTCCGAAAGCTTTTTTAATATCTGCGTTTCTCCGGTATATACCGGAGAGCCTTCGCCATAGCTTTTCATCGTCATTTTAGGGACACAAACCGGATTTTTCATATTTAAAGCTTACACCATTCAAAATATGATACCCTGTTATGTATCTATCTGTACGCATTTTGCCATTTCCGCATCAATTTACCGCGTCAATACGATCATCCGTATCTCATGGGCGGCAAGCTGTTCCTTCAGATTCAGCGTCCCGTTCTGGCACAATACGGTCTCCCCTTCCACTCTTGGCGTGCACATGCGCCGCATATACTCTACATCGCTGCGGGTGGAGGTGTCCTGTCCCAGCTGCTCCCACAGGCCAAGAACGCTGCCATAGTCCGGCGATACGCGGAAACGGTGAATGCGCCAGGGGCCCCGTTCCATATTTTCCAGTGTCAAATGAAAGGTCAGCTCCAGCTGATCCCGGTAAATCCGGTCGGCATCCTTAAGCTTCAGCTCGCTTTCCCGGCGAAGATAATATACCTGGCCGATTTCTTTATAATTGAATATAAGCAGCTTGTACATCCCGCCCCGGTTGGATGTGATCATGTAGCCATCGCCCCGGGCGATGAGCTGTCCCTCCATCCGGGACATAAATTCCAGGGCATAGTAACAGGGCTTTGGAATCCCCTCCTTCGTCAGAAGCCCTGCCGCGCCGATGAGCATCCGAGGCGAATCATAGTAATCCGCTCCGAGATCACTTAACAGATTATAAGCGCCCATCCAGACGCGGTCTGCGTTGTCCACCATATTTTTCAGCATCAGTGCCGCTTTCCCGCAACCGTCATTATAAAATGTTCTCTGTGAAATGCTCATATTCCATTCCATAATATACAGCGGAATGTCCCCGATCCCATAGGAAGCGGCAAGTCTCTGGTAATGCTCCAGCTCCATGGACATAAAACGGGTATGGGGACGGATCGCGGCGCCGAGAATATCATTTTCATCGACATGGCAGTAGGGAAAGCAATACAGGGATATAAAATCCGGCGGATATTCAAGCTTTTTGCAGCAGGCAAGAAAGTCCCTTACAGGATAATGAAGATTTCCCAGAACAAAGCCGGCGCCGCCTACCCGGATATGTCCGCAGCGGCTCTTGACGATCCTGCATGTTGTCTCAAACACCTGCGTATAATCATAATCGTCCATCTGCATCACGAGGGCATTTTCAAAAGCATCTCCCGGATCGAACCATACATGGAACATCCACTGCTCCACCCAGCCGCTTCCGTAACGGCGGATCACATGATCCATAAATGCCGCCAGAAGACTCTCGTATTCCTCCGGACTTTCGTAAAGCTTTTTCCGCTCCTCCATATAAATCATACGGTCAAAATCCTTCAGCGTATGGCGGGGATGATCGCCCAGATCGATCACGGGAATAATCCCTTCCTCCGTAAGAAAGTCCAGCACCTGATCTGCCATCTCAAAATTCAAGACCGTCACATCATGGTTTTCCCGAAGCTTCATGTCCCAGCCCAGCAGATTGTTGACCTGACCGTACACAAAGCCAATCCCTTTGTGGATAAAACGTACCTGCTGCTGCGTCCTTGCAAGAAGCAGGTTCTTTGCATCTCCCAGATTTATGGCACGGGTCCACACCTTTTCCAGAGGATGTCCCGCCTCCATATCCGTCTGAACGAACTTTTCCAGCTGCTGCCGGTCCTTACGGCTATTTTTTCCTTCCAGATACCCGGCCACCGCTTCCCGGCTGTCCGGCGTATAGATTTCCTCAGGCTGATCCTTTTCTTTCCGGGCAGATTCCTTAAATTCCGTCGGCGTCATATTATAAACCGAGCGGAAAACCCGGTTGAAAAAGGATGGACTTGCAAAGCCGTTATCCACGGCGATCCGGGTCATTGGTTTGTCGGAATATAAAAGGTCCTCTACGGCGTGGTGAATACGGATGTTATTCATATACTGGACAAAATTCATGCCGGCTACCTTTTTAAAATATTTGGAAAATGCTGTTTCGGACATATAAAGGCGGTCTGCCATTTCCTTTAAAGTAATGGGCCGGAAATAATTGGCATTCATATACTGGATCATTTCCTCCTGCTCAAAGCGGCTTTTTCTGCTCCATTGATTTTCCATGCCGGTCACAAGAAAATCCTCGGCCAGGCAGCCTACAAGCTTGTAATAAAGACTTTTTTTCATGTAAGTCCCCGCCTCATATACCTTGTAGGCTCCGAGGATTTCATCCAGAATACCTGTAAGTACCTGATATTCACGGGAATTGCTCACCGCAGAATTACACCAGAACAGAGCAAAATCGCACTGAAGGTCTTCCAGAAGCTCCCTGTATCCAAGCTCCATACGGCAGACCCACCAGGCCCCGCTGCCGGCGTCTTTTGCTTTCCCGATCCTGTGACGATTGTTTGAATTAACAATAATCACATCATTTTTTTCCAGCTCATAGGCTTTATCATTGATCTGAACACTGACTTTCCCTTCCATTATATAAATCAGCTCCACATCTCCGTGAAGGTGCATCTGAGTCTGCTCTGTATTTAGAATCTGTACATCCAGCATATGCTCATCTCCCATCCGTTTCTATCTTTTTCAAGTATAACATGACCGGAGATAATACGCAAAGATGGCAAACCCTTTATCTGCTGCGTTTTTTGACGCAGGCCATGCACGCGCCTTCCTGCTTCCGATGCGGCCACCTCAGGCAGCTCCCCGCCCTCACTGCGGGCTTATCCGGCAGCGGCATTTTGGGGCCGCGCAGACCATACACGGTGCCTTCCTGCTTCCGGTGCGGCCATCTCAGGCGGCTTCCCGTCCTCACCGCAGGCTTATCCGGCAGCATTTTGGGGGCCGCGCGCCATGCACAGCCGCCGCTTATACTGCCGTATTTGCAGTACGGGCCAGTATCTCATCCTGAAGCCGACTGGTCAGCTGCGTATAGTAGGCACTGTAACCAGCTACGCGCACCATCAGGTCTTCGTGATCCTCCGGATGGATGCACGCATCCTGCAATGTTTTTTCATCCACAATGTTAAACTGGATATGCTTGCCTCCATGGGCAAAATAGGTGCGGATCATAGCTGCAAGCTTGGCAAGGTCTGTGTCTGAGGATACAGCCCCGGGCTGAAACTTCATGTTAAATAATACAGCCTGATAACGATCCTGCGGAATCTTAATGGCACTTTTGATAACCGCCAGCGGCCCGTTTTTATCCTGTCCCCGCATGGGTGATGCTCCGGCATCCGCCAGTGTTTCCCCTGCAAAGCGTCCGTCCGGAGTTGCTCCGGTCATGGCGCCGCCGGGCGCATGTCCGAAAATAGACACGGCTGAACTGCGGTAGATCGTTCCGGTGACACATTTCATCTCATGGCAGAACTGATCAAAGCAGGCATACATTTCTGCAACAAGGGCATCCGGCCCATCCTGATCATTACCATATTTGGGAAGCTTAAGGCATTGCTTCTGAAGCGCTTCATAGCCCTTCCAGTTTGCATCCAGAGCTTCCTTTAGCTCAGGCAGCGTAACCACATGATCCTCATAAACCAGCTTCTTAATAGCATAAAGCGCGTTGCCAAGATTCACCAGGCCTACCGGACAGATTACACCGGCATTTTCAAAGGGCATCTTCTTTTTCTGATAGTCCACGCCATCCTCAATTCCCCGATACATAAACGCCGTTTTCACCGGCTCCGGGAAATGCTCCTGCATGGAGGTAATCATGAGATTGCAGTATTGGCTCATAAGGTAAATGAAATGCCGAAATTCATTTTTAAAGGCTTCCAAAAATTCCTCAAAGCATGTCCACTGACCAAGATCACCGCAGTCCCGGCCAAGACGCAGATCGTCTTTCATGCCATGGTTTAAAAATACTTCCAGACACATCGGCGTGACAAACATGCAGGCCGTCATAGTGCGGGATTTTCCCGGAAGATTCACGTCAATGCATCCGGTCAGCACATAGTCCCGGGCGTCTTCAATACTTACGCCGTTCATGGTCAGATAGGCCAGATAAGACTTGTCCCCAACAAAAGCCGGCATACTCAATCCCCTGCGCACACACTTAAGTCCCAGCTGGAGCAGGTCCGCAGGTGTGCTTTCTGCCACTCTTAAGGTTACGGTCGGATGTGCGCCCGGACACTGAAGAAGCGCCTCAAGAATGAGATAGCTTAACGGATTGGAGGCATCGGAGCCATCCCTTTTTACACCGCCGATCACAATATTGTGCCACTTAGCCTCCCCGTTAGTCTGGTCGCGATTATCCTTGCTCTGGATCGTTCCCAGCTTAAAATCCTTAATACGGATCAGTTCAAACAGCTCCAGCACATCCTCATCGGTAATCCGGCCCGCTGCTTTATCTGCCTCGTAGTATGGATAAAAAAGCTGATCCAGCCTCCCCATGCCAAGGGCGGTATTCGGACAGGCTACGGTTATAAAAAGAAACCAGTACATCTGCACGGCCTCACGGAAGGTTCTTGCCGGATGCTCGGGGACCCGGCGGCATATCTTTTCCATTTGCAAAAGCTGCTCCTTCCATTGCGCATCGCTTTCCTTTTCGGCCATCTGTACTGCCAAATCTGCCATGCGCCGGGCATAAAGGCAGATGCCTTCCAGCCCCTTCTTCATGGACTTAATGTAGATATAGCGGTTATATTCCTCCGTTGTATCAAAGGTAAGCCCGGAAAGCTGCCGGTCACATTCCTCAATCATGGCACGGATGCCGGTTTTAAGAGCCGTTTCATAATCCAAACACACCAGCGATTGGGCCGGCGTCAGATTCAGACCGCCCTGAGCGCTGCACTGAAGCGTCTGCCGGCCCTGCGCAAGACTGTCCCACTTTACAAGCCCCATGCCGGAGCGAAGGAATGGCATAAGGAAGGAATCCTCTGAAAAAGCCTCCGCAATCCCGTCAGAAAATCCATAAGGCGCGGATTCCTCGTTGAGTTTCTTTAATAAAGTCTCATCTCCGAAAAAACCGTAGCCGTCTTTTTTTAGTTCCTGTATCTCATATTCATTCCAGATACCTCCGGCAAAATCAATCTCAAGACCGCCGGGGCAGGCGGCTCCGTTGCCGGCCAGAATATCGCCCTTTTCAATAAAAACAGGAATCTGCTCCATAATATTATAAAACGCCTGCGCCCGGCACTTAACCAATGGCTGCCCGGTCATTTTTGCATAAGTTTCCTGTGTAATCCGGTAAGTCTCCATAGACACAACCGGTTTCTTCCTCATATTTTTATATAACTGCTCAACATTCTTTCTCACAAAATCATCCCTTTCCTCTTATTCGCCCGTCCTTTCAGGGCATTATGGGATACCCGGAGGGTATTTACATCGCCCCTCCGATTTGTATGTTCAGTCCCATAGCTTCCAGTATTTTTTTGAGCCTTTGCATGTGATCCTCCTCCGGGATGGCAAAATCCTGTACATGCTCCCATTCCAGCTGTTCTTCCTTAGCTGTGCCGAGATCATGATAGGGTAAAAGCTGTACCGGCAGCTCCGGGGCCAGCATATTTTTAATAAATTCGCCGGTTTCCCGGATATTTTTTTCACTGTCATTGCAGCCCGGAACTACCGGTATGCGCAGGAGCATGGGCTTTTTAAGCGTATGGCAGACACGCCGGGCATTTGCCAGGATCGTTTCGTTTGAAACTCCTGTAAGCTTCCGGTGCAGTTCGCTATCGACCGCTTTCAAGTCCATAATGACGAAATGCACGGATTGAAATACCGGACAGACCCGATCCCACTCTCCATATCCGCTTGTTTCAATAGCGGTATGAATACCTTCCGCCCGGCAGGCCTCCGCCAGCGCCGTCACCATCTCCGGCCACATCAGCGGCTCACCTCCGCTGAAGGTCACGCCTCCGCCTGACGCTTCATAAAACATCTGATCACTTCGGACAGCTTCCATGATCGCCTCAAAAGACATCGCTTTTCCCGAAATTTCCCGGGCTTTTGCAGGACATACGTCCACGCACCGCCCACAGCCATTACAAAGGCTCCGATTATTGACCGCCCTGCCGCCAATTAATTCCACCGAGCCCTTCGGACAGGCTTTGACACAGGCGCCGCAGCCAATACATTTTTCACGATAATAAAGAAGCTGAGGTGTCCTTTTATGAGATTCCGGATTGTGACACCACAGACATTTTAAAGGACAGCCTTTAAAAAATACCGTTGTTCTTATTCCAGGCCCGTCATGAAGTGAAAAGCTCTGGATATTAAAAATTTCCGCATTCATTATCATCACCAACCTTTCCATATTCGCACTAAGCTCGAGCTGCTCTGCCGCTTGCCCGCACTAAGTGCCCTGTCGGATAGCAGTTCTCCACTAAGCGCTCACAGCAAATAGAGCGCGGACAGAGATCTTTCGATCTGTCCGCGCTCTGGACCGTTCTCACATCCCGCCGGTTCAGGTTATCAAACCGTTTTTTGGATGTTCACTATATGCCGGATTCCAGGATATAGGAGGTTCAACCTGGAATCCTTTATTGAGCATTAAAGAAATGCTTTATTAAACATTAAGAACATTGAAATTGAAAGGAAACACACGGCTTTATGAATAACTGCGTTTGTAAGCTATTACTGCTGTGCCAGCCAGGCGTTAAGCTGTTCCTGATAAGCAGCCACGATCTTGTCTGCGCCTACCGATGCCAGCTTATCCTGGAAATCCTGGTAAACCTCTTCGCTGGCCATACCAGTTTCAATCTGAGGACGGAACTCGGCAAGAACATTATTCACAGCGGAAAGCTCATTGGTCACTGAGCTTAAATCTGCGGAAAAACCGAGATAAGCGGATAACGGAGTGGAATCCATAAGCTCCTTGGTAATCTCTCTGCGGTCAGCTTCCGCACCTTCCCATGGCGTTACAAGGAACTGATTGCCAACCAGGTAATCCGCCATATGGTACGCCGGATTTTCATTGCCCTCAACAAAATGTGCGATACCATCGGTCACCTCATAGTCTACACCTTCAATACCCCATGCCATGAGATTATTAATGCGGGAATCGGTATACATCAGATTTAAGAATGCAATGGCGGCCTCCGGCTCTTTTGCGGAGGATGGCACGCCCCATGTAAACTTTGTACAGGTTCCGGTGCTGATGGGGTAGGATAAAATCGGCACACAGGTCACAGGCATACCGCACTGCTGAGCCTGAGCATCAGCAATACCATATTCGCCATCTGTAATAAAGGAAAATGCTACATTGCTCTTAATCAGCTCGCTTCCGGTAGCTTTTTCTGTCTGCGCATCCTTATAAACGAAGCCCCTGTCATACCAGTCCTTTACCTGTTCATACATGGCACGATACTCATCAGAAGCATAAGTAAGCTGTACAGTCGGGTCGGAACCGTCAGGATTTACACCGACAAGATACATCGTATCGCCAAGCATATCAAAGCTCGTCATATCTGCAAAGCTGTCGCCACCAATACATCCGCCGCCGGAAGTAAAGATCAATATGCCTGCGCCGGCTCCTATCGGTGCCAGATAAGACCATTCCTCACTGTTGGCAACCGCATCCATAATTTCCTCGTATTCCGTCATGGATGTCATATTCTGAGCCTTTTCTAAAAGTCCAAGGTCCTCAAGGACATCCGTACGCATGACGATATACTCAGATGAGGACAAATCCCTGTATACAGGTACCGCGTAAATGCTTCCATCCACAGTCGTCGCTGCCATAATATCGCCTACGGTATCAAGAATATCCTGTCCGTATATTTCCAGAAGATCACTGATGTCCTGAAGCTGTCCCTGAGAACGCATATTTGTGAAGCTTGCAGGGCCTCCGGGCATGGTCATGATTAAATCCAAAGGCTCACTGGAAGAGAGCTTAAGATTTACCTGCTGATCATAGGAACCGATCTCAATAATTTCCATATTTACATGAGTATTGATCTCAGCTTCCGTAATCTTGTTAATTTCTTCTTCCACTGCCTCCACGCCTGTGGGCACAGGCCCCATAGATACGAAAAGAAGATTAATATCAATAATATCGTCCCAATCTACTGCAGTTCCTGCTGCGGCAGCGCTATCATCCGATGCTCCGCCTGAAGCTTCGCTGCCTGTGGCTTCACTTCCGTCTCCCGCACTATCCCCGGCAGCCTGCTGTGTGCCGGCGGTGCCATCCTGATTTGCAGACGCTTCCGAATTGCCGCAGCCTGCGGCCATTGTTACAGTCATGGCTCCTGCCAAAACAAGGGCAAGCCATTTTCTTCCATTTTTATTCATGGTACAATTCCCTCCTGCTAAAATGCTCCGGCATATTCATTGCCGTATTCCATATCCAGCCCTGGTATATATGGCAGCCTGGTGTACAGACTAATGCTCCAGCCACTCAATACCCTTTTTAATATTTCTGTTCCAGAAGTTCCATTCATGGGCCCCTTCATCCTCATAATAAGTCAGAGCAGCGCCGTGGCTTTCCAAAAATGCCTTATAGCTTCGATTAACGCCAAGCAGCCCGTCATCCTCTCCCACGGCCATGAAAATGTCCACCGGAAGCTTCGCATCCAAAAACAGCTGCCGAGGGTCCATATCGCTTCCCGGAAGCTTCGACACATCGCCTCCAAAAATACGGTCATAATGGCTGCGTTTCTGGAAATGCAGCGGCGCATCTTCCGTGGATGCCACCGCATCATCCATAATCAGGGCACTGGACAGAGCGATAATTTTGCTGAATGTTTCATTGTATTTAAGCCCGTTGCGCAATGCGCCGTAGCCGCCCATGGACAGACCGCCAATATAGGTATCCTCGCGCTTATCTGAAAGCGGATACAGCACCCTTGTCATTTCCACCAGCTCTTCCCCTATAAATTTCCCCCACGGTTCGCTGGGATTATTGTTGATATAGAAATTATTATGTCCATCGGGCATAATCACCGCCAGATGATGTTCCTCGGCATATTGAACAATCTGCGTCCCATATATCCAGTCCCGGTCATCCCCCGTAATCCCATGGAGCAGGTACAACGTTCTCAGGGGTTTTTCCATCGCAAAGGGGTGAGGATTCGGATGCATATAATGTCCAAAATCTTCAAAGGGCAAAATTGCCGTAAACGTCACAAAGCGGCCCAGCGCCGGAGACTGATAACGTGTTGTTGTTATTGCCATCACTGCACCTCCAGTTATCTGTGTACCCGTGTACGATCGTGCACCAACGTATGACTGTACATCCGTGCATGATCGTGCACCGGTGTGTTATTGTGCACCAGTGTATGATCTGGTTCATATTTTCTTAGGATGGCTTTATTTTAATCGGATTGCCCCTGGGAAAATATAAGAGAGTCGTTCAGATTTGTTATATTATTTCACTCAGAAGCATTTTCAAGAAAAATTGTGCAAGAAATTTTTGAAAATCCCCCTCAATTCTCGGAACGCATAAGCGACAGCTTCCGCTTCGATGCCGGGCGATTCCAACAGGACGCATATGCGACAGCTTCTGCTTCGACGCCGGACGGGTCGGGGACTTCACCTGTCAGAGCGTGCGCCCGCCGGGCACACGAAACAAAGAGTTCCGCCTGCAAAACTTAAGCGCCAGGCGCGGTCGCTTCAGCGACAATTTTCTTATTGCGCGCGTGCGCATCTTAAGCGAAGCTTTTTTTATTGCATAGGAACACAGTTTCCTATGCAATAAAAAAGCCTGCACATGTAACACTTCATGTGCAGGCCATCACTGTTCAAACGAAATATTATTTTTTATCCTGTTTAGTCAATCCTGTACGGCGTTTTTGAATTTTCCTTATAAACCACGCCGTCCTTCATTACAAAGTCCACGCGTTCCATCGTCGTAATATCCTCCAGAGGATTTTCCTTAACAGCGATAATATCTGCATACTTTCCGGGTTCAAGAGAACCGATCTTATCTTCCATACGCACCAGACTGGCTGCCGTGGTCGTTGCTGCGCGCAGCGCTTCACGGTTGTTCATACCCATGCGCAGCATGTAGCGAAATTCACGGGCCTGATCGCCGTGCATATTATCGTCAAAGTCGATAGCATCTGTACCAAAGGCAATCTTTACGCCCCGATCCATAGCCAGATGGAACATCTCCTTATGGTTTGCTGTTACGATCTTTGTCTTTTCAAGAATATCCGGGCGGACCTTCGCCGGGTCCATATCAAATGTACTGTACAGTGCAAGTAATGTCGGTACAAGATATGTTCCGTGCTCTGCCATCATTTCAACGCTTTCCTCATCCATCATCGTGCCGTGCTCAATCGTGTCAATTCCGGCGCGGATCGCCTTTTTGATGCCGTCCGGCCCATAGCAGTGAACGCCGGAAATCAGGCCTTCATCCTTAGCAACGTCTGCCGCAGCCTTAAGCTCAGCTTCCGTAAATTTGCTGACATTGGGAAGATCGCCGATGGAGCCGACGACGCCGGTCAGAAACAGCTTCATATGATCCACATGCTCCTTGGCGATAATCCGGGCTGCCTTGCGCACCTCATCCGGTCCGTCTGCCACCATCGTCGGCGTCATTTGCGGTTCCTGGATAAAATAGCGGAAATGATGGTCGCCGTGGCCGAAGGTCCTTCTTGGCATTGGCAATACCCTTGATCATGATCTTTCCCGGAGCATTTCTTCATTTTTTGCATCGTAAAACCCACCGCAATAAATGACTGTTTTTCTGTTTCCCATAAAAATCTTCCTTTCGTATAGTCCAACGATAAAATCGTCACCTTTCATCACACCGGTCCACAGCGAAAGCACCACCGCTCCAGCGTCACAAGCCGTATCTCATGAGGCATGAGACGTGCCCGAAAATGATAGCTTTCCCCGGAAATTTCCACAGTCTCCCTGTAAAATCCCGGACACGCCCGGTTTTTAAGCATTTGTACCACTTCCGGCGTATCGGGCTGTGGACTTCCCATATCCATCCAGGCTTCAAAAGCGCTTCCATTATCCGGAGATACATATTTCCAGGTCAGCGTATATGTGCCGCGGCTTAAGCCCGACAGTTCAAAGGAAATTTCCAGCGGACGGGCATCCGGAAATGCCTTCTGCCAGTTTTTTGCAGTCACACCAAAGGAAATGCCGTGACCGTATAAATTATCAAAATGGCAATAATTATATAATAGCATCGCCAGTCCGTTTTCCCCCCGGGTGATGATCACACCCTCCTGCTCCATGAGAACCTCCGGGTAAAGGGCATTTAAAAAGGTATACGCATAATAAGACGGCTTCGGTATCTGTTCCCGGGTAAAAAGTCCCATACCTCCATGAAAGAGCAGCTTTGGCGCAGGAAGCTCCTGATGCAGATCGGTCAGGCACCAGTGGCAAAAGCCGGCCGCTTTGTCAAAATTATGTATGAGATTACGCACAATGTAGCAGGCGCAAAAACAAGTATCGTTAAGCCATTCCCTGTGCGACGGTGTAAAATTCCACTCCGTAATATACACATTTTGCGCCGGAATGCCCGATGCGGTCAGCCCATCCAGAAATTTTCCGAAAACATCCGGGTCTCTGGATAAAGCCACCGGCCGGGTATAATCATTGGCCTTCCATTGCCGGGCGGACGGATTAAATGCATTGTTATCAGCAACTACCGGATAAAAATGAAATATGTATACATCTGGCAAACAGTCTTTTTCCCGTGCAAATTCTAAAAAACGGTCATAGTTAAACTCGGGAAATTCCAGTGCGGAATAGGATGTGCTGGCAAAGGTCAGGCATGGATCGCAGTTCTTCACACATTGACGCGTCCGGCGGTAAAGCTCAAGCGCCGTCTGCGCACAGTCAAAATCAAATGAAAGGCCATTAAGCGTTTCATTCCAGAAGGTAAATATCCAGCTGCGCACCTCACGATTGCCATACCGTTCTAAAAGATGACCGGTCAGCGCTGTGATCAGGGCTTCCCATTCTTCATATCTGGATGGAGGACTGACGATTACCGGCTTTTCAAATATTACCCGCGCCGGGTCTGCCGCCAGCGCTGCCGGCATAAAAGAAAACTGGATCAGCGGGCGCAGATGATTTTCCAAAAGGAAATCCAGGATCATATCCACCCAGGCAAAGTTAAAACACAGTTCTCCGGCACCATCCCTGGTACATACCATAAGCTCATCATCCAATATGCCGTGAAATTTAATATACTCAAATCCAATTTCCTGCTGTGCCCTTCGGATCATCGACTGCACCGGCGCTAAAAGCAGCTCCGATGCCCGGCTCACACCGCAGAAGCATTTAAATGTATTTCCCCAGGTTTTACATGCCGGAAGTTTGACGTCAACGGTTCCGAAAGTTTTCTGAAGTGTAGCCGAATCGCCCTGCTCCAAAATCAGCGGATCGCTGCGGAGATAGGATGCCAGCTTATCTAAAAAATCATAGCGTTCCAGTTTCAGGTAGGAATTTTGATGCTTTGGGACCAGGAGTCCGCTGCGTGCCTGTACCGCTCCGGACGTCATACGTTCTGTCACATTTTCCGGACGGGAAGCATCGGGCATTTCAGAAGCCTTTAGCTGACGCCGGTACTCACTGGGTAAAAGGCGGTAGCTCTTTTTAAAGGCCGCAGAAAAAGCTCTCGGACTGGAAAAACCGTTGCGGGACGCGATCATTTCAATAGAATCTGACGTAGAAATCAGATCGTTTACCGCATGATCCAAACGGACATTCGCTATATAGACAGACAAAGGCACTCCCATGGTCCGTTCAAAAAAGGCCGACAGATAAGTAGGGGTCAGAAATTCTCTGCGGGCAATCTCCGTCAGCGTTATATTTTTCATGTAATTTTCATGAATATAGTTCTGGATGCTCCGTATTCGGTTGAGATATTTTACCGAATGGGGTTCCTGTACCGGATCCGTACTGCGGAAGTTTGTGCAAAGCTCTTCGATCAGCCGGACTGCGCAGGTATAATTGGACAATGAGCTGAATGGACGGCCCGAAGAATTATTTTTCAGCAGCATGGCGATAAGATGCTTCAGATAAAAATATCTCCGGGGATTACCAGGCTCGCCGGCACTGCAGCAATCAAACTGAATATCCTCCGGTATCGCCCAGTCCAGATGAAATTCTGACAGGCGTATCTGCACAACGATCAGGCTGCAGTCTTTGCTGCATGTCTCATGAATGTGATGGGGATTGATCAGAAAAATATCGTCCTCTCCAAGCTCAAAGCAATTCTCCTCCACTGTTACCGTCATATGCCCCTGCAAAACAAAAAGAATCTCTATACTGTTATGCCAGTGGCGTCCCACAGTCCCTATACGCTGAAAAAACAGTTTTATGGGAATATTGGACTGATAATTAATGATTTCATGTGTTATGGTATTCATGGACGCAATCCCCCTTAAAATCAAGCCTTCGGAGCCTGTTCATTTTCTGTATTCTGACTATAACATATATAATTGCTTCAGTCAAAAAGCTGTTCATAACAACTGCAAAAATTTACGATTTTTATAACCATAAAGCCGCCCGCATTTTGCAATTTAGTAAAAATCTGCATATAAATCCATAAGACGTTTCATTGTAGGAGCAGCAAAATTTTTCTATAATATAAGTATAATGTCGGTGTACAAAAACAGCACGGCCGGTTCGTGTAAATAAGACATCGCGCCCACCCTATACAAATTGCCGCCGCCCTGCGGCATGGTTTTACCAGGAAAGGAAGGAAGCAGGAAATGAAAGGAAAGATAACGGCTCTGATTTTATCAGTAACGCTGGCTGCAGGATGCATCGCAGGCTGCGGACAGTCCGAAAAAAATGCTCAAAACAAAGGGGACAGCTCTGCCCCGGCGCAAAATGAACAAAGCGGCGATGCAGCCGCAGATGATACCGGTGCATCACCGGAAGATACTGAGGACATCGCAGATATTGTTGTCGCTTATCCGATGACGCTGGCGCCGCAGTCCGATCAGCTTGAAGCCGTTGAAGAAGCGCTCAACGCCATTACCGAAAGTAAAATCCATACACATGTGACATTATCGCCATTTGATCTTGGCACATACAATGAGCAGCTCAATCTGATGATCAGCGGCAGCGAAAAGCTGGATGCTATGGCAACCTTTTTCTACGGCTCCACAGAATTTACAAGTATGGCCTCACAAAACCAGCTCATGCCTCTGGATGATCTACTGGCAGAATACGGGCAGGGTATTCTTGAGACATTGCCGGAGCAGTATATGGGCACGACAAAAATCAACGGAGAGACGCTGGGCGTTCCGGTCTATAAGGACAATGTCACAACCGTCTATCTTGCTATGCGCACCGATGTTCTGGAGGAATGCGGCCTGACAGAGCAGGCACAAAATATTCAGTCTGTCGATGACATCGAAGCCATCTTACAGGCTGTAAAAGACAGCGGTTCCTCTCTTGTTCCTATGTTTGTAGCCAAAGACCTTGGAATCTTAACTCAGGGAATGTATCTTACCGGAGATCTGGATGACGTAATCATCTATGAGCCTTTATATCAGGAGCAGATCGTAGCCTTTCCATCGGCAGATCCCACAAAGGCCCAGGGCCAGTATTACACAGATTATTACGAGGATGCTGTTGTAAAAATGCATGACTGGTATACAAAGGATCTGCTGTTTAAAGATTCCGCAACGACCGAGCTGACCAATACGACCGCAATTTCCAGCGATACCGCCTTTGCTATTGTATTTGCCGCGGAAAATGCCACCATGATGAGCACCATCCAGGACTGCGGCCATGACATGACGGTCGTTCCGCTGGCATATCAGAATGTCACTTCCCAGAAAATCAGCCAGCTTGACTGGGTTATCCCTGTGACCAGCTCCGAGCCGGAGGCGGCTATGAAGTTTATGAATCTGCTTTATACCGATGCAGATGTGGTCAACCTTCTCAACTATGGCGTCGAGGGCGTCCATTATGTAAAAAATGACAACGGCACGATCAGCCTGCCGGAAGGCAAGGATATGAACTCCGTAGGCTATTACGGAAATGCCAGCTTCCTTATCGGAAATCAGTACTTATCCTATGTATGGGACAACTATGATCCCGATACCCGGGCCCAATCTCTTGAAATCAACGAGAATGCCACCTATTCGCCGCTCATCGGCTTCACCTTTGACAGCAGCGGCTATGCCAA
This sequence comes from uncultured Eubacteriales bacterium, assembly GCA_949292795.1. Taxonomy (GTDB): domain Bacteria; phylum Bacillota; class Clostridia; order Lachnospirales; family Lachnospiraceae; genus Catenibacillus. The sequence continues at coordinate 2,613 of CASFBR010000040.1, read as the reverse complement.
TGAAATTTCCGCAATTACTAACGTCGTGGCTGAATACAGCAATCTCCTGGTCAGCGGTATGGCGGACGACCCTGTGGCTACCCTGGCGGACTTCCGGAAAAAACTGGATGACAGCGGTATGCAGACACTGATTGCAGGCGTTCAGGAACAGCTTGACGCATGGCTTTCTGAAAATCCCATAGACACAGACGGCGCTTCCGGCACCCAGGCAGCTGACACCGGCTCCGAAAGCAACAGTCCGGCTGCCGACGCCGATACCGCGGCCGATGAAACGGCCGGGACAGAAGTTTCCGGTGAGAGTGCGTCATGAAAAAACAATTTATACAAAAAGACGGCTACCGTCTTTACCAAAACGGATCAGGCCCGGCACTGGGCCTGTCCGAAGGCTCCCGTGTAAAGCTTATCGAGCAGGACGGCTGCCTCTTTAAAGATTTCACCGGATGCGGCGCACTGCTGCCTTATGCAGACTGGCGGCTGGATGCACAGACAAGAGCTGCGGATCTGGCAAAAAGGCTTTCCATTGAAGATATTGCCGGACTGATGCTTTACAGCAGCCATCAGCTTGTTCCTGCTACTAACGAAATTTTTATGGCCGGAACCTATGGCGGAAAAGAATTTAAGGACAGCGGCGCCGCCCCATGGGAACTGACCGATCAGCAAAAAGAGTTTCTTACAAAGGATAAAATTCGTCATGTGCTTGCCATGAAGCTTAAAGATGCAAAAACCGCCGCCCGCTGGAATAATGAAATGCAGGCATTGGCAGAAAATACCGGGTTTGGTATTCCCGTAAGTATCAGCAGCGACCCCAGACACGGGGCTTCCGCAGTTACCGCAGAGTACAAGGCCGGTAACGGAGACACATCAAAGTGGCCGGAAGGTATTGGCATGGCAGCCACCTTTGATCCCGCACTGTGCGAAAGCTTCGCCCTCATCGCCTCCTGCGAATACCGGGCCATGGGAATCACTACTGCCCTCTCTCCCCAGATCGATCTTGCAACAGAACCCCGATGGATGCGTTTTGGAGATACCTTCGGTGAACACGAACAACTCACCATCGACATGACCCGGGCCTACTGTGACGGTATGCAGACAAGTATCAACCCATTGCTTTGTGCAAACAGTACAGATGCCGCAGACATACCGCACGGCAGGCATCCGCTAATACAAAACAGTCCGGCTGACACCGGCTGGGGGCCGTACAGTGTCAATGCCATGGCCAAACACTGGCCCGGAGGCGGCACCGGTGAAGGCGGACGGGACGCTCATTTTGCTTATGGAAAATATGCAGTTTATCCCGGAAATAATTTCAAACAGCATTTAAAGCCATTTACCGAAGGCGCTTTTAAGCTTAACGGCCCGACAAAAACTGCCGCATCCATTATGCCCTACTATACGATTTCCTGGGATGCTGATGACCAGTGCAATGAGCATGTTGGCAACGCCTACAATCATTATCTGATTCACGACCTTTTGCGGGAAAAATATGGTTTTGACGGCGTGATCTGTACCGACTGGGGCATTACCCACGACCATGGAGCGGGCATCGCGCCCAGAGGCGGCGCCTGCTGGGGTGTGGAAGGCCTCTCTGAAGCAGACCGCCATTATAAAGCACTCATCAACGGTATTGACCAGTTCGGCGGGAATAACGATGCAGCTCCCCTGCTTGAGGCCTATAAAAAGGGCTGCCGGGAATTTGGTGAAGCGCAGATGCGCGGCCGTATGGAAGCGTCCGCAATACGTCTTCTGACAAATATGTTCCGCTGCGGCCTCTTTGAAAATCCTTATACAGACAGCACAGAAAGTGAAAAAATCGTTGGCTGTGAAGCATTCTGTCAGGCAGGCTATGAGGCCCAGCAAAAATCTGTTGTCCTGCTTAAAAATCAAAATGCCTGCGGTCAGCCGGTACTTCCGCTTACCGGGCGTCCCCGGGTCTATGTACCACGGCGTTTTATTCGGGAATACACGGATTTCTTCGGACAAAAAATGGGCAATGAATGGGTGGAGCCCATTGACCGCTCCATTTTGGAGAAATACTTTGAAGTGTCCGAAACGCCGGAGGATGCGGATCTGGCCCTGGTGGTAATCATGGCGCCGGAAAGTGAATGCTATCAGCCGGAGGATGCCGCGCGCGGCGGAAACGGCTATTTTCCCATCAATCTTCAGTACCGTCCTTATACAGCCGATACAGCACGCCAGCCAAGTATCGCCGGCGGCGATCCGTGGGAAAGCTTTACCAACCGGAGCTATAAGGGCAAGACCAACATCACTTTGAACGAACAGGATCTGGACAATGTTCTGGATATGCGCCGCCGCATGGGGAACCGTCCGGTCATTGTCATCGATATTCTTAACAAGCCATCGGTCATGTCGGAATTTGAACCGTCAGCAGACGCTATTCTTGTGGAATTTGGCGTACAGATACAGGCTGTTTTGGATATAATCACAGGAAGGGTTCAGCCCTCGGGGCTGCTTCCGCTTCAGATTCCGGAAAATATGAAAGCTGTGGAAGCACAGCAGGAGGATGTGCCCTTTGATCTCATCCCATACACAGACACATGCGGCCATACTTATAACTTCGGTTTCGGTATGAACTGGGACGGCGTCATTCACGAT
>CASFBR010000039.1 GCA_949292795.1 uncultured Eubacteriales bacterium | reverse complement strand
TTGCGCGATACGCCCGGAGGGCGGCCGCCGTGCTTGCACGGGCGGACATCCGACGGGCAACGGTCATCGAGTGGCAGTGCCACGAGATGAGCGAGGCATCGCGATGATCGGGTAGGGGAAGGAATCTTCCCCTATCCGATCTATGCTCCGATATGGTTAAGCTTTATGCGAAGGAATCTGTATCTGATCCAGGATTCCTGTAAGGCAGGCGATGGCCATGCCGTAGTTGGTCATGGGAACATGTGCTGCCTTTGCCTCTTCCACCCGGGAGAGTACATAGCGGCGGTTAAACATACATGCGCCGCAGTGGATGATCAGATCATAGGGGGACAGGTCTTTTGGAAAGTCCTGTCCGGAAACAATTTCGATGGTCAGCTCGCCGCCGGTGAGCCGGCGCAGCATGGCCGGTATTTTTTCGCGGCCGATGTCCTCGCTCAAAGGCGCATGGGTGCATGCCTCTGCGATGAGCACCCGCGAAGCCGGTGTCAGTCCTTTGATGGCCCGGGCGCCCTGGACAAAATAATCGGCGTCGCCTTTATAGGCGGCAAAGAGTACAGAAAAGGATGTAAGACGGCTGGCCGCAGGTTTTTTCTCATAAACCATTTTAAAAACCTGAGAGTCGGTAATGATCAGCGACGGCGGGGCGGCCAGGGCAGACAGCGTATCCTCAAGACTGTCTGCGGTACAGCACATGACGCTGCATTTTTTATCAAGAAGGTCGCGGATTGTCTGAACCTGGGGCAAAATGAGACGGCCCTGGGGCGCCTGAATGTCCTGGGGCATGACAAGAAGGACGACATCTTTGGGCGCGGCCAGATTTCCGGTGATACTTTCAGGCTGGGCATCAGCGGGCATAGCGCGGATGAGGGCCTGACGGAGCTGATGGATGCCCTCGCCGGTGCGTGCGCTTACCGGGATGCACACGTCAGACTCCGGTATTTTTTCAAGGATCGACTGGCTAAGCGGACTTTTGGCCCCGCCAAGAAGATCGCACTTATTAAGTACAATAAGGACAGGAATGTGCCGGCCTTTGATCTGCTTTAGCCAGAGCAATTCTGTTTCGGCCGGCGCCTGCGTCAGAACAAGCAGAGCAATATCTGTTTTTTTGAGCGCTTCCCGGGTGGCATCGACGCGCAGCTTTCCAAGCGCCCCTGTATCATCAAAGCCGGCGGTGTCAATAAAAACACAGGGGCCAAGTCCGTGGATTTCCATTGCCTTATAGACCGGGTCGGTCGTCGTGCCCTCCTGCTCAGAGACAAGCGCGGCCTGCTGACCGGTCAGAGCATTGACAAGCGAGGACTTTCCGCTGTTTGTCCGGCCGAAAATACCAATGTGGAGCCTGCTGGCCCGAGGTGTTTCATTCAAGCTCATAGGATCATATCCTTTCATAAAAATCTGAAATCAAAATCAAAATCTGAAATCAAAATTAAAATTAAAATCTGAAATCACGGGCACCGGCAGCGATTTTTTCCAGGCGTTCCCGGGTGATCTGACGTACCTTGTCGCTTTCAATATGCTTTAATTCCTGCTCGATGAGCGTTTCGCCGATGGCCTTAGTGGCATCGGAAGCATAATCCTCCAGATATTCCTTAAAGGTCATCAGTGCATTGGGCTGGCAGCAGTTGGCGATCTGTCCGGATTTAAGCAGACGCATAAAACGGTCGCCGGTGCGTCCTTCGCGGTAGCAGGCGGTACAGAAGCTTGGGATATGTCCCATCTGTGCCAGCCAGCCAACGACCTCGTCTAACGTCCGTGTGTCGGAAATATCGAACTGGGCGCTGTTATCCTCATCCTTTTCCGGTTCCACATAGCCGCCGACGCTTGTGCGGGAACCGCCGCTGATCTGGGAAATGCCAAGGGCCAGCACGCGCTCGCGCATCCGGCGGGATTCTCTTGTGGAGATGATCATTCCGGTATAAGGAACGGCAATGCGGATCAGGGCAACGATCTTTTCGAAAAGATCATCGGGGACGGCATTGGAGAATGTGGACGGATCAATATCATCGGCCGGACAGATACGGGGCACGCTGATCGTGTGAGGGCCTACATTCCATACGGCTTCAAGATGCTCGGCATGCATTAAAAGTCCAACAAGGTCATACTTGTACATATTAAGCCCGAACAAAACGCCGCAGCCTACGTCGTCGATGCCGCCTTCCATAGCCCGGTCCATGGCCTCGGTGTGATAGGCATAATCGTGCTTGGGGCCGGTGGGGTGCAGTGCCAGATAGCTTTCTTTATTGTAGGTTTCCTGAAATAAAATATAAGTGCCGATGCCGGCCTCTTTGAGCTTTCTGTAATTTTCAACCGTCGTGGCCGCAATGTTGACATTTACCCGGCGGATGGCGCCGTTTTTATGCTTGATCGAATAAACGGTGCGGATGCTTTCCAAAATGTATTCCAGCGGATTCATTTTAGGGTCCTCCCCGGATTCCAGCGCCAGACGCTTATGGCCCATATCCTGTAAGGCGATCACTTCCCGGCGGATTTCCTCCTGAGTGAGCTTTTTGCGGGCGATATGTTTGTTTTTCATATGATATGGACAGTAGGTGCAGCCGTTGACACAGTAGTTTGAAAGATACAAAGGGGCAAACATGACGATACGGTTGCCGTAAAAGCGCTGCTTAATGCGTTTGGCCAGATCAAACATTTTTTCAACCTCATCGGAAAGCTCACACTCAAGAAGGACGGCCGCCTCCCGGTGGGAGATACCTTTCATTGCTTCGGCTTTGTGTAAAATCTGGTCGACCAGTGCGCGGTTATCTTTGTTTTTCCGGGCATAATCCAGTGTTTCCTGGATTTCCTCATCATTGATAAATTCTTCAGCGATCATGGACTTTGGATTATAAGTATACATTTTCTTCTCCTTTGATTAATATTTATGGCTGATCTAAAGCTTTCTCCCTGGTATTACGCTTTATCCCCGGCGCTGCAATTTTATTTCCAGGGCTGAGCTTTATTCCCGGCACTGCTATACGATTCCCGGCGCTGCCGCGTTATTTTGGCATTGGCGCGGATTGCAGGCATTTTTCCCGGCATTGCGCCGTCTGCAGTGACTCTGGGAAAATCGCCCCGGCTAAAATCAATGACATAGCCGATTGCTCTGAAGCGTTCGGAAAGGTCTGCAATATTGGCTGCAGATTCCTCCCGGTCTGAGCGTTTATTGTTATAGAGCATGTATTTTTTGCGGACCCCGGTGGGAGAGAGGTTTGGCATAACAACGTTGGCGCCGGCAAGGATGCCAAGCTCCCGCCCATTTTCAGCAATGGTGCTCAGCGCGGTTGTGGAGGGCAGCAAAACGGCGGGGTGCATCAGCCGCAAAATGGCCAGTAAAACAAGCGTCTTTGTCAGACTGCCCTCCGGCTCGTCTTTAAAGGGCGTATCTTTGTGTGGGATAAATGGGCCGATGCCGATCATTTCCGGTTTAAGACGCTGCAAAAAACGAAGATCGGCAAGCAGTGTATCCGTCGTCTGTCCCGGCGGGCCGACCATAAATCCGGCGCCGGTCTGATAGCCAAGCGCTTTTAAATCCCAAAGGCATCCGATGCGGTGTTCAAGACTTAAAGGCTGTGGATGAAGACGGCGGTAGTGGGCGGCATCGGCAGTTTCATGGCGTAGAAGATAACGGACGGCTCCGGCACGGCGCCAGCGCGCATAGTCTGCCTTTGAATGTTCCCCGAAAGAAAGGGTAATGGCACAGTCGGGATAAGCTTTGTGGATGGACGCTACAATGGCCTCTATATCACCGGCAGAAAAATAAGGGTCCTCACCGCCCTGCAAAACAAAGGTGCGCAGGCCAAGCGCATAGCCATCGCGGCAGCATTGAAGAATTTCTTCAGGCGAGAGACGATAGCGGGCGGCCTTGCCGTTTCCCGCGCGTATTCCACAGTAATAGCAGTTGTTGCGGCAGCAGCTTGTAAATTCGATCAGACCGCGGACATAGATACGGTTTTGAAAGGTCTGCGCGCTCACCGCCCTGGCGCGGGCAAAAAGCTGCTGACGGATGTCCCTGGCATACGGGAGAAAGCACTCCTCCAAAAAAGCTTTAAGCGCTTCATCCGGCAGGTCACCTTCGGCTTCAAGGCGGCTGAGCCATTTTTGGATCATGGGGTGCCTCCGTCTTTTGCTGTTTCTGAGGTAACCTTTGAGTAAATGGTCTTTGTGCTGACTCCGGGCATCATTCCAAGCTTGCCGGATAAGGCGCTGATTTCATTTGCCGGTGCATCCATCACAATGCTGATGATCGATACATTTTTTTCACGGTAGGGGATGCCCATCCGTCCAAGAATATAAGGACTGTAACGGTGCAGTGTTGCATTGAGCTTTTCAACGGACGACGGGTCCTCCACAATGATACCGATCAAAGCGATGCGGGTTGGTGCGTTTTCCATAAAAAATACCTCCTGTAATATGATCATTCCGCCATACATCTTACGTTTTCGCAGCGTGCATTGCTATCGGCTGCATACGCGGTAAAAGCGGCGCGCTGTAAAATGCCCGATTCAGGCTAAGTGCTGTATGTCCGGATCGGCCGTTTGTCTGATCCAGGCAAAGCTTTTTCTTTCCTGAAAACGCAGCTTCCCGGAAAAGAAAAAATGCCTGTACCGGGCCGGTACAGGCAATGAGAATAAACGTATCGTATCAGACAGAAGTTTTGTATGATCGGACGTATGGCATCAGACAAAAAGCCTGTGTGGCCAGACGTATCATATCAGACAGAAATTTTGCGTGATCTTTACTCTCAGGTACACCCTTTAAGCTCAGTACAAACGGGCGGCGGCCGCACATTAAAGGCTTGCCGGCAGGTTAAACGGCGAAAAAGGCGTTCCCTTGCGGCTTGCCGAAGCGGCATACCGTATATTTTGTCTATGCGTTCATGATAAAGGATAAAAAAAGGATTGTCAATAGCCTGATAAGCCGCTGACTAATTCATTTCCCTGGCTTTGACGGCATATTCTGTATTGACAAGAACATCATAGTCTACGGGCTGCGACAGCTCCCCGGCCTCTTTTAAAATATCTTCAAGGAGCAAAAAGGCATCCTCTGTGAAAATAGCGTCGATTTTCCATGTATCCTGTTCATAGTAGCGTTCAATGATCGTTACAAGCGCATTAAAATCCGTTTCGGCAAACTGCGGGGCAATTACTTCGGCGATTTCTTCCGGAGTGTGTCCGGCAACATAATTTAATCCCTTCTGGATTGCATTGGTAAAGCCCTGAATGATTTCGGGATTTTTTTCCATATAATCGCCGAGAGCGCAAAAACAGGTGTAGGGCACATAGCCGCTGTCCACGCCAAGTGAGGCAATGACATAGCCGTTGCCCGCCTGCTCCAGGGACGTGGCAAACGGCTCAAATTCCACCGTGTAATCCGCAGTTCCTGCGGCAAAGGCTTCCGCGGTCACGCCAAAGTCGATGTTCTGGATAATGGTCAGATCGTTTTTCGGATCGATCCCATTTTTCTTAAGAATATATTCAAAAACCATCTGCGGCATACCGCCGGCACGGCCGCCAAGAACCGTCGCACCTTTTAAATCCTCCCAGGTAAAGTCATCGTCTGCTGTGCGGCCGACAAGGAAATTTCCGGCGCGCTGAGTGAGCTGCGCAAAATTAACGGCATAGTTTTGCGAGCCTTCCTGATAAACATAGATGGTTGCCTCAGAGCCCATAAAGCCGATGTCTGCCTCGCCGGCCACAAGCGCCGTCATAACCTTATCAGCCCCATTACTGTTGATTAGTTCAAGGTCGATCCCCTCATCGGCAAAATACCCCTTTTCGATGGCTACATACATCGGCGCGTAAAAGATGGAATGGGCGACTTCGCTTAAAGTCACTTTTGTCCGGCCGTTTTGCCCGCTGCCGGCACAGCCGCCCAAAATTCCGGCCGTAAGCGCCAGAATACAAAAAAGCGCGCATAATTTTTTTCTCATCCTGAAACCTCCTGATTCATATTCATACTGCTTTATCATATGCATCCCAAATCGCTTCGGTGTTGCAAAATTTACCGGATATGCTAAACTAAATAGTGGATGGACGCAAAGCGCGCCGGAGTGGAAAGCGCGCCGGAGTGGAAAGCGCGCCGGAGTGGAAAGCGCGCCGGACTGCGCGGCCGCTCCTGAGAACATGCACAGCCTATCCCGACTGGAGGAATGGATATGAAGATTGGCCGGCTGGAAATTTTAAATTTCAAATCAATCCGTCATATGCTGATCGAGGACATTGACTATGCGCTGATCCTTGTAGGCAAGAATAATACCGGAAAAACGGTTGTCCTTGACGCCGTGCGCCTGGTATGCGGTCAGTACGTTCCGGCAGAGGAGGATTTTACATTTCCGGATCAGAACATTGTAATCACCGCACAGCTTTTGTTTGAACCGGAAGATTACGAGGAGCTTCACAGCCGGGGCGTTCTTTGCAAATATAAAAGCTTTGATGCGTGGAAGCGTGTGTTCACGGCGCACCTGCCGTCTCTAAACGGCGACTGCCTGACATTTTCGCTGATCGTGGGCCATGACAAGGGGATGCGGTATTCGGACGGCTTTAAGAAAAATAATACATCGATCCCCGAGGTGCTCCCGAAAATTTACTTTATCGACAGTCTCCGCCATCTGCAGGCCATTGAAGATGATATTCTTATGTTCCAGGATGATGAAATGCTCCAGCGCCTTAAAGACTGCCAGTGTATGTTTGACAGCCGCCATGAGTGCCGCCGGTGCTTCCAGTGCATCGGGCTTATTACTCAGAAAAATGCCGGAGCGCTTAACGTGCTCGAAGCGATGCGCCTGACGGAATATAAGCTTTATTCGTCCCATCTGAAAACCTTTGCCGAAAAGGTGAATTATTATTTCAGGAAAAACGGCGGCTGCGCCGAGACGATTGAATATGAGGCCGGGGTAGATTCCAGCGAGCTGTTTAACATTCAGGGGATTGCCGTGAATAAGGTCCGCGCAAGCCGGCTGCCGGTGTCAAAGCTCGGAAAGGGCATGCGCAGCATTTATATTTTGTCGCTGCTGGAAGCCTATATCGACGAAAAAGGGAAAAATTCATGCATTATCCTGATGGAGGATCCGGAAATTTTTTTGCACCCTCAGCTGCAAAAGGCGGCCGCGGAGGTGCTCTACCGGCTTTCAAAGAAAAATCAGGTGATCTTTTCGACCCATTCGCCCAATATGCTGTTTAATTTTACGTCCCGGCAGATCCGGCAGATTATTCTGGATGAGGATTATTATTCCATTGCCATCCGGCCGCGGGATGTGGATGTGATTCTTGATGACCTTGGCTACACAGCCAATGATCTGATGAATGTCAGCTTTGTATTTATCGTAGAGGGACGCCAGGATAAGAGCCGCCTGCCGCTTTTGCTGCGCCGGTACTATTCGGAAATCTGCAATCCTGACGGCACATTTTCCAGGGTGGCGATCATTACGACAAATAGCTGCACGAATATTAAGACCTATGCAAATCTGAAATATATCAATAAGCTCTACTTAAAGGATCAGTTTTTGATGATCCGTGACGGGGACGGAAAGGACCCGGAGGTTCTGGCCCGTCAGCTATGTAAATATTATGAGGAGCGTAACCGTGAGGATGTGGACCGGCTGCCGAAGGTGACCCGGAAAAATGTACTGATCTTAAAATACTATTCCTTTGAAAATTATTTTCTGAATCCAAAGATCATGGCCCGTCTCGGAGTTGTAGAGAGCGAGACGGCGTTTTGGGAGACACTGTTTGAAAAGTGGCAGGCATACCTGAACCGCCTTAGCAGCGGCCGTCATTTTACACAGGTGCTCGGCCATGAGGTCGCTTCTGTGGATGATCTTAAAGAAAATTTTGAAGCATTTAAAATTTATATGCGGGGACATAATTTATTTGATCTGTTTTACGGACGCTTTAAAGATCAGGAGGAAGCGCTGCTTGAACGATACATCGCGCTGGCGGGAAGAGAAGAATTTGCAGACATTTTAGATGCCATTGATCAGTTTGTTTATTTTGACAGCAGAAAGAAGGAGATTCATGATGAATTATAAATTAGATATGCATACACATACGCTGGCCAGCGGCCATGCTTACAGTACAATCCGGGAAATGGCCCACGCGGCATCCATGACCGGACTGGATATTTTAGGCATTACCGAGCACGCCCCGAAAATGCCGGGGACATGCCAGCTTTTTTACTTTCAGAATTTTAAAGTCATTCCCCGGAAGATGGAAGGTGTTCAGCTGATGTTCGGCGCAGAGCTGAATATTTTAAATGAGGCCGGCGCGGTCGATCTGCCGGAAGAGACGCTGGCACGGCTGGATATTACTGTGGCAAGCCTGCATATTCCATGCATGGCGCCTAAAGGTATTAAAGAAAATACCGAAGCCATTTTGAACGCCATCAGAAATCCGTATATCGATGTGATCGGACATCCCGACGACGGCCGTTATCCGCTGGATTATGAAGCTATTGTGCGGGAGGCAAAAAAATACCATACGCTGCTGGAAGTCAATAACGCTTCTTTAAATCCGCAGGGCTTCCGCCAGAACACCCGGGCCAATGACATCACGATGCTAAAGCTGTGCAAAAGCTACGGCGTGCCGGTTATTCTTTCAAGTGATGCCCATTTTGCCGGGGATGTGGGCCGCTTTCCATTTGCAAAGGAGGTCTTAAAGGAAACCGGATTTCCGGAAAGCCTTGTGGCCAACTACCGCAAGGAGCTGCTTTTTGCCACACTGGCGGAGAAAAAGAACCGTTCCGGCTTTTATAAAATCTAGCTCATTCAGGCAGGCCATTATGTCAAAAGGAAAAGCTGGCGCCGGGAAATTAAAAAAACACTATGCCGCAGAAATGCTGCTGCATAGTGTTTTTAAAAAGACGCTGTGTTTTATTTAAGGTCCAGATGCAAGCCTGCAAGGATCGAGCCAAGACCGGTTGCCGCCTTACCGTCCTCTTTGTAGTGGAAGGTTTCTTCCTTTGCGGATGAAACCGGCGCATCGGCGTCCTGGAGCGCTTTCATGCTCAGGCTCAGCTTGCCGTCCTTGACGGCAATGACCTTTACCTTGACCGGGTCGCCCTCTTTTAATACTTCGTGGACGGACTGGATGCGTTTCGGGCTGATCTGGGAAATATGTACGAGACCGGAGATACCGTCTCCGAGATCGATAAATGCGCCGTAGCCGGTAATCGTTTCAACGGTGCCCTCCATCACATCGCCAACCTGGATGCGGGCTATCTGAGCCTGACGTTCCTGTTCTTTTTTCGCTTTTTCCACTTCTCTGACAGAAAGTACAAGCCGTTTTTTATCTTTATCCACTGTGATGATCTTTGCCTCAACCGTCTGATTAAGGAATGTATTTAAATCCTCCACATAGCCAAGTGCCAGCTGAGAAGCGGGGATAAAGCCTCGGACACCGTTGACATAGGTGACAACGCCGCCCTTGACAACGCCGCCGATCTTAAGTGTCAGCACAGTGCCTTCATCCATCATTGCCTGAAGGCCGTCCCATGCCAGAATGTCGTCCGCCTGTTTTTTGGACAGGAGAATATGGCCCTCACCGTCATCTTCAGAGATAACGACGGCGCTCACAGTATCGCCGACCGCAATATCTTTCTTGATTGAAAACCTGGGGTTGTGGCTCAGCTCTGAAAGGCGGATCAGCCCTTCACTGTAAATGCCAAGGTCTACGGTGACTTCCGTATCGGAAATACCTGCAACCGTACCGGTCACCATGTCCCCCTCCTTAACCTTTACAAGAGACTGCTCAAGCTCCTTTTCATAGGCTTCCATTGTTTCTTTTTCTTCGCTCATAATCTTACTCCTTTTGCAAAATAAAAATCTTTCGGACATGCGCGGCCGGTGGCCGTGCTCTGCCCGAAAGAATGCTATACACTGTGCTGCCGGCGAAGCAAAAGCTGCTTTAAGCGGCCCGCTGCCGGCAAAGAATCCTGCCAGGCAGGCTTCTTTTTACATCATTACATCGTCAAATCTTCGGCGGCTGAAGCCACAGAGTCCTTTGCAGCCTTGGCATCTTCTGCAATATCGGCGGCAGCGTCCTTCACCTCATCGGCGATGGCTTCGGCCGTTTCGCTGACCGTTTTTGCGCTGCCGGCAACGGCATCCCTGATTGCATCGGCGGCATCGCTGCAGGCTTCCTTTACCTGTTCGCCGGAGGGAATGTTAATATATTCTCTCTGGCTGTCGGTGTCATCATCCTCAAGGTCTTCAAAATCATCATCGAAGTCGTCTTCAAAATCATCTTCAAAATCGTCATTTTCAGCCTTCTTATCAAGAATCTGCTTGATGACATAAGCGATCCCCGCAATCGAAGCTGCGATGGCGACGGTTTTAAGGAATACTTTAATAAATTTTTTCATACCATACACCTTCCGTTTGTAATATAATGTAATTATTATAATTCATTTTTGAAAAAAAATAAAGAGAAATCTTTATTAATATCCCCATTGCCTCATGTTTTATGTGGGATAAAAATCGGAGGTGCTATGATTTTTTTTGAAATTGCCGGTACTTTATGTATCGTCTATTATACAGTCATCATTATTCATTCCGGCTTTAAGGCAACCTTTTCGCGGTTCTGGGCCGGATGCGGCGTCTTTTTCTGGCTGCTTGCCGCGGGGCTGAAACGGCTTTCGGACGATGAAACGGCTGCCGGTGAAGGGCTTTTCGTAATTTTTGCAGCCGCAGCCTGTATTGCGGCGTTGTTTTTTCTATTTGCAGAATTTCTGATTATACGGGCAGCCTTTTTAAGACCCGCGGACGGCGCGGACGTGATGATCATCCTTGGAGCCCAGGTGCGCGGCCGCGTGCCCTCAAGGAGCCTTTTTCGGCGCATTTGCGCCGGAGCTGCCTATTTAAAAGAAAATCCGGGGACGCGGGTGATCGTATCCGGAGGAAAGGGGACGGGAGAGGACATTTCGGAGGCTTTGTGTATGCGCCTGCGGCTGGAGGACATGGGTATTGACCCGCAGCGTATACTCATGGAAGAACATTCCACAGATACTTATGAAAATATCAAAAACAGCCTGGCATTATGTGCAGAGGACGCGTCCATTGTCATTGTCACATGCGGCTATCATATTTTCCGGGCGCAGGCGCTGGCCAAAAAGCAGCTGAAGGAAAAAGGCGTCCGGTGTCCGGAGGTTTCCTGCCTCCCGGTCAAAAGCAGCCCGGTTATGTGGGTGAATTATTATACGAGAGAATTTTTTGCGGTGCTCAAATACAAAATGAACAGACAGCTATAAAAGAAAGTTTGTCAAACGTTTGCCTATTTGTGAAATTGTACTAAATCAAGTACAATTTTAAAAAAGTGTATAAGTCAATATTGCTATAACAAAAAGGATATGGCATGATTACATTTTGTTATAATTTAAAATTTAAAACTGATTGACAGTGACATTTTGGTCATATATACTATGGATAACCGCAGATGCTGACCAGACATCTGCAAATCATTTGCCGAACGTATCGCCGTTATGGGAATAAATGTGTTAATCCTTTGGCAAAGAATACCGGCAAAATAAGGGGAGGACATTTTTATGGTTATTGGTATTATTGGTATCGTTGTAGCCCTCATTGTATTTCTCTGGGGCGCCTACAAAAACGTATCCGTGCTTTACCTGGCGCCTATTGCAGGCATCATCGTTGCCGTAACGAACGGACTTGATGTGACGCAGGCGTTTACCTCGTATCACATCGGCGCGGTAGCTCCAAGCACAGCGGATCCGAGTGTATATGAAGTCGGCGGTGTGGCAGGTATGCTCATCCAGATTTTCCCGACCGTATTCCTTGGCGGACTTCTGGGTAAGGTCATGACCGACAGCGGTGCTGCGGATTCTATTGCCACCACGCTTGTGAAGAAGTTTGTAATGCCTGTGAAGAATAAAGAAAAGCAGGCCAGAGTTGCCGTTTTGATTATGCTCATCATCGAAGTTATTTTAACCTTCGGCGGCATTGACGGTTTTGTAGCCGTATTCGCGACATTCCCGATCTGTATGATCATTGCGGAGCATGTAGGTATTCCGAGACGGTATGTACCGGCGATGCTGTGCTTAAGCTGCGGCGCCAACTCCGCACCGTTTGTTTTAAGCATCAACAATATCGTGGCGATGCAGGTGCTGCATACATCCGCTGGCGCTGCGATGATCCCGGGCTTCATTTCCTTCGTTGTGATTGAAATCGGCGTTTACTTTATCTGTGCCAACACGATTGTGCGTGCGATGCGCAGAAAAGAAACCTTCGACCGCGGTAACGTTCAGATCAAGGAAGCCAACATTGATGCGGAAAGACCACATTTTATTATTTCCGTTATCCCGATGCTGGCGGTATTCGTTCTGTTTATTATTTTCCAGAACGCATCCTTATCGCTTGTTGTCGGTATTCTTGCCACAGTCATTCTGATGAGCAAGTATTTCCCGAAGCACGAAGGCGCCAACAGCGGCGTTGGCTCCTGGGTCGGAAAGATCGTGGATTCCTTAAACGGCGGCGCTATGAACGGCGCTACGGCACTGATGACCATCACCGCAGCCGCAGGCTTTGCAGCGGTTGTTCAGCACACGGATGCATTTAACGCTTTCGTAGGCATGCTGTTTGGACTTCCGTTCCCTCCGATGGTCACGGTAACGATTCTGATCATTGTTATCGTTGCCTTTACATCTTCCCCGCCAGCAGCTCTTGGCATGGGACTTGGTATTGTGATGGGCGTCGCTAACGGCGATCTTTCAACAATGGGTATTAATCCGGATGCACTGGCCCGTGTGGCAGCAATCGCTGTTTCCACATTTGAGACACTTCCGGTAAACGGCCTGATCATCCTGACGACCAGTCTGGCTCAGGTCAAGATCAAAGACGCTTATCTGCCCATGTTCCTTCAGACCGTCATTATGACTCTGGTTGGAACGATTCTCTGCCTGATCCTTGTGATGTTATTCCCAGGCATTGTATAAAAAAGATAATCTGGTCATGTAAAATGCAAGGAGAGTGCTCTGGGCTGCAAAGGACAGGCACTCTCTTTTGCCGTATCCTTATTAAAATCCGGAGGAATTATATGAATGAAGCTTAATAAAAACGGCGTCAATAATCTGGCGCTGATACTGGCCTGTGTGCTTGTTGTCGTTTTGATACTGGCGGAGGTGCCGCCGCTGTGCATTTTCGGCGTTCTTGGCCTGTATGCGGTTTTTTTAGGCATACAGACACTTTACTATATGGAAGTGCCGAGACTTAAAGATTACATCAGAATAATAGAAAAGAAAAAATATTGTATTCACACCGCGGTATGGATGATCCTTCTTGGTCTTGCCTTTATCGGGCTGTGCATCGCCCTGATTGCCGGTATGGATGAGATTTATTTCTGGGGCGGCGTTGTCCTGGCAATCCTTCTGGCAACCTTCTATAATAATATTGTGAAGCGCTTCTTTGTAATCGATTATAAAAGTAATCTGGATAAGCTGAGCGATCTTATAAAATCGCTGCGCCGGCGGTAAAATATGGTTGAGGTTTTTGCGATTATCGTTTATAATAACCTTACCTTTCCGCGAAATGTTCCGTAAGCTTTGAAAAAAAGAGTTGACAGCGGCAAAAAAGATGATATACTTTGAATATCAAAGTATATCAGACCGGGATGCATGGCCGGCGGATGCGGCGCAGCTCCCGCGCCAGGAATCGTGAGCGAGTCCTGAATTTGAATGATAAAGGAGATTAATCAGAAATGTTAGAGAAAATGAGAGACCTTATTGCAGATCAGTTAAATGTTGACCCCAGTGAAGTTGTAGAGAGCGCTACCTTTGAAGGCGATCTTGGCGCAGATTCTCTGGACCTTTTTGAGTTAGTAATGAACCTTGAAGAAGAATACGGCATTGAGATTCCGACAGAAGAACTTGAAACATTAAAGACCGTGGGCGATGTTATGAACTATCTGAAAGAGCACGGTATCGAGGACTAATCGATGAAAACCAGAATTACGGAACTTTTGGGAATTGAATATCCGGTGATCCAGGGCGGTATGGCCTGGGTGGCAGACCATCATCTGGCAGCGGCCGTGGCCAATGCCGGCGGTCTTGGCTTAATCGGCGCCGGCGGTGCGCCGGCATCTGTTGTGACGGAGCAGATACGGCAGTGCAAGGCACTGACGGATAAGCCCTTTGGCGTAAATATCATGCTTTTAAATCCCGAAGCAGATGCCATTGCCAAAGCGGTTGTGGATATGGATGTCAAAGTAGTGACCACAGGCGCCGGGAGCCCGGAAAAGTATATGGCGATGTGGAAGGAAGCCGGAGTGAAGGTCATCCCGGTCGTTGCAAGCGTTGCTCTTGCAAAACGTATGGAGCGCTGCGGTGCAGATGCGCTTGTGGCGGAGGGCACGGAATCCGGCGGACATATCGGCGAGCTGACGACGATGGCTTTAGTGCCTCAGGTCGTTGATGCGGTATCTGTTCCGGTCGTTGCGGCCGGCGGTATCGGTGACGGACGCGGTCTGGCTGCGGCTTTGATGCTCGGCGCAGCCGGCGTTCAGATGGGAACGCGCTTCCTTCTGGCAGAGGAGACCAATATCCATCAAAATTATAAAGATCGTGTGGCGAAGGCTTCAGATATTGATACGCAGGTGACCGGACGCAGTACCGGCCATCCGGTTCGTATTTTGCGCAATGCCATGAGCCGCCAGTACTTAAAGTTGGAAAAAGAGGGCGCCGGTTTTGAAGAGCTGGAATACCTCACATTAGGCGGCCTTAAGAAGGCTGTCGTGGACGGCGATATTAAAAACGGGTCTGTAATGGCCGGACAGATCGCCGGGCTTGTGAGCAAACAGCAGACCTGTGCCCAGATGATCCAGGAAATCGTGCAGGAGGCCGAAACGGTCATGAGAGACCGTCTGGCACTGCTGGATTAGATGTCATTGCGGGCAAGCCTTTTGACTGTCACAGGGAAAGCGGCTTGCCCGCTTTTATAAAAAAAAATACTTTGAATATCAAACAATTAAGTGAGGCGTTAAAAATATATGGGAAAGACAGCATTTATTTTCCCGGGCCAGGGCGCTCAGTATATCGGTATGGCCAGGGATTTTTATGAACAGTGTCCCGGGAGCGCACAGGTATTTGAGCTTGCTGAGCAGGTGAGCGGCCTGCCGGTGCGACAGATGTGCTTTGAGGAAAATGATAAACTCGGCATTACGGAATATACACAGATTTGTCTGCTTACAGCGGAGCTGGCAGTGCTTAAGGCCGTGGATGAGCTGGGCCGAAGGCCGCAGGTAACGGCCGGACTGAGCCTGGGAGAATACGCTGCTTTAGTGGCTGCCGGAAAGCTTGATGAAGCGGCTGCCCTGGGACTTGTCCGCAAGAGAGGGATTTATATGCAGGAGGCCGTGCCGGAGGGCGGCGCCATGTCCGCAGTGCTGGGACTGGACTATGCGGTTGTGGAAAAGATATGTGATCAGACGGAAGGACTTGTGGAGCTGGCAAATTATAATTGCCCCGGCCAGATCGTGATTTCCGGGGAAAGTGAGGCTGTGTCCCGCGCAGGCATTGCCTTAAAGGAGGCCGGAGCCCGCAAGGTGGCTCCGCTTAAGGTGAGCGGCCCGTTTCATTCATCGATGCTGGCCGGAGCCGGGAAAAAGCTGGCCGAAGCGCTGAAGGACGTAACCTTTACGGATTCACCGATCCCTTATGTGTGCAATACCGATGCGGTATATGTCAATGACGCATCTGCGATCAAAGACCTTCTGATCCGTCAGGTTTCCTCGTCGGTGCGCTGGGAGCAGAGCATCCGGGCGATGATCGCCGACGGCGTGGATACGTTTGTGGAGATCGGGCCGGGCAAGACGCTGTGCGGGTTTATGAAGCGCATTGACCGCTCGGTAACGGCTGTAAATATTGATAAATATGACGATTTAAAGAAGCTTGCGTGAGAACAAAGGGACACGCGGCGATATAAGGAGGAAACATGATGCTGACAGGAAAGATTGCCCTTATCACCGGCGCAGGCCGGGGCATTGGCCGGGAAATCGCAAAAACACTGGCCGCGCAGGGCGCTATGGTCGTGATCAACTATAACGGCTCTGAGGCGGCCGCAAGGGCGGCGGAAAAAGAGATCATTGACGCCGGCGGCCAGGCATGTATTTATCAGTGCAATGTGGCGGATCATGATGCGGTGAAGGCGATGATCACCTGGATCGTTAAAACATATAAACGGCTGGATATTCTTGTGAATAACGCCGGCATTACAAAGGATACGCTGATGATGGCCATGAGCGAGAGCGATTTTGACGCGGTGATCAGCACGAATCTGAAAGGCACCTTTAACTGTATCAAGCATGCGGCACGCCCGATGTTAAAGCAGCGCAGCGGCCGTATTGTGAACATTTCATCGGTTGTGGGCCGTGCGGGCAATGCCGGACAGGCCAATTATGCCGCCTCAAAGGCCGGTGTGATCGGACTGACGATGTCCGCGGCAAAAGAGCTCGGAAGCCGCGGAATCACCGTCAATGCTGTGGCTCCGGGATTTATTGAGACTGAGATGACCGATGTGCTGTCCGAGGATGTAAAGGCTGCGCTGATTCAGGCGATTCCCTTACAGGCGCTTGGAAATACAAAGGATGTCGCCAATGCGGTCGCTTTCCTTGTATCGGATGAGGCACGTTATATTACCGGCCAGACCTTAAGTGTGGACGGCGGAATGTACATGGGTTAAGGAGGATGTTATGAAACGAAGAGTTGTTGTGACAGGTATGGGCGCGATCACCCCGGTGGGCAACAGTGTCCCGGAATACTGGGCGTCCTTAAAGGCAGGAAAAGTAGGTATCGGCCCCATCACCTATTTTGATACAGCGGATTACAAAGCAAAGCTTGCCGCACAGGTGAAGGATTTTAATGCAAAGGATCATATGGACCCCAAGGCGGCCCGCCGTATGGAGCTTTTTTCGCAGTATGCGGTCGCTGCTGCAGGGGAAGCGCTTGCCGATGCCGGAATTGATATGAATACGGAGGATGCGTACCGTGTCGGCGTTTCCATTGGCTGCGGTGTGGGAAGCCTTCAGCGGATGGAAAGCGAGGAGCATAAGCTTGTGACCCGCGGGCCTTCTAAGATCAGTCCGCTGATGGTGCCGATGCTCATTTCCAATATGGCAGCCGGCAATGTATCGATCCAGTACGGTTTAAAAGGAAAATGTATTAATATTGTGACCGCCTGTGCCACAGGCACACATTCCATCGGTGAGGCTTACCGCTCGATCCAGTATGGTGATGCCGATGTAATGCTGGCCGGAGGGACAGAAAGCTCCATCTGCCCGATTGGAATCGCCGGCTTTTCCGCGCTGACCGCGCTGACCTTTTCGGAGGACCCTCTGCGGGCGTCTATTCCGTTTGACAAGGAGCGCAGCGGCTTTGTTATGGGCGAAGGCGCCGGTGTAGTCGTACTTGAAAGCCTTGAACATGCTCTGGCCCGCGGTGCGCATATTCTGGCTGAGGTGGCCGGCTACGGCGCCACAAGCGATGCGTTCCATATTACATCTCCGGCGGAGGACGGCGAAGGCGCAGCAAAAGCGATGACCGACGCTATGGCAGAAGCCGGTGTGACGCCAAAGGAGGTCAGCTATATTAACGCGCACGGTACAGGCACCCATCATAACGATCTGTTTGAGACGCGGGCGATCAAGCTGGCTCTTGGCGATGCCGCCTATGATGTGCCGGTGAGCTCGACAAAATCGATGATCGGCCATCTGCTCGGCGCTGCCGGCGCCGTTGAATTTATCGCATGTGTCAAGTCTATTGAGGATGGCTTTATCCATCCAACAGCAGGACTTGCCGTGGCAGATGAGGAATGTGATCTGAATTATGTTCCGGGCACAGGAATTGAAGCGGATGTGGACGTGGTGCTGACCAATTCCCTCGGCTTTGGCGGCCATAACGGAACGCTTCTTGTAAGAAAATATAAGTAAAAAATCCCCGCATCAGGCTGCGGGAGCTAAAATATGCAGCACAGCTGCGGGCTTTGTGACTCTCGCGGCAGCCGCCGGATGGACATGCAGGCATGTCCGCCCGGCTGTCTGCGGGAATAAATCTGGTAACGGCCAGCCGTGTCAGACGGTTTTGCGCCGCGCCAGGCGCTTTAAAGAAAGGGTGATTTGACGATGGATATTGATAAGATCATGCAGCTTATAGATAAAGTAGATGCTTCGGGAATTTCAAGTTTGACTGTTGAGGAAGGCTGTCTTAAAATAAGTATTGAAAAGGACAAGGGCCAGGCGCTTGCCGCCGAAGGCCAGACGGTTGTTACAGTTCCGGTTGGCGCTGCTGCGGGGAATTTGCTTCAGGCAGCGGCAGCAGAAGCGGCTCCGGCGCCGGCCGCTCCTGCCTTATCACCGTCCCGGGAGGCGGCCGCTGTTTCTCAGGCTGAGGCCGATGACGCTCAGGAAAATGCCGTCTTTATCACCTCGCCCATCGTCGGCGTATTTTATAGTGCCTCAGGCCCTGATGAGGAGCCGTTTGTAAAGGTTGGAGATACGGTAAAAAAGGGTCAGGTCGTAGGCATTGTCGAGGCGATGAAGCTGATGAACGAGATCGAGAGCGACGTGGACGGCGTGATCGAGGAAATCCTCGTGGAAAATGCCCAGAGTGTCGAGTATGGCCAGTCTTTATTCAGATTAAAGTAAAGGATATGATGATGAATGAAAACACTCGGTATTAAAGAAATCATGGAGATCATTCCCCACAGACAGCCATTTCTTCTGATCGATAAGGTCGATATTACAGAGGAAGGCAAATCGGCTGTGGGCTATAAAGCGGTGACCTATAATGAACCTTATTTTGCAGGCCATTTCCCACAGGAGCCGGTCATGCCCGGCGTGCTGATTATGGAAGCGATGGCCCAGGTGGGGGCTGTGCTGATTCTTTCCCAGGAAGGAATGAAGGGGAAGATCGCCTTTTTCGGCGGTATCAATAAGGCGCGTTTCCGCAATAAGGTCGTTCCGGGTACAATGCTGCGCATGGAGGTCGAGCTGACGAAGCAAAAAGGCCCTATGGGCGTCGGCGAAGGCCGCGCCTATGACGGGGATACGCTTGTAGCCTCCGGTGAACTGACCTTTATGGTAGGCTGACCTAAGGAGATAGAGCAATGAAAAAGATACTAATCGCCAACCGCGGTGAAATTGCGGTGCGTATTATACGCGCCTGCCGGGAGCTTGGCATTGAGACGGTAGCGGTCTACTCCACGGCGGATGCCGATGCGCTTCATACGCAGCTGGCCGACGAGGCCATCTGTATCGGCCCGGCGCCCTCAAAGGACAGCTACCTTAATATGGAAAATATCATCAGTGCGACGGTGATCAGCGGTGCTGATGCAATCCACCCGGGCTTTGGCTTTTTGTCTGAAAATACCCGGTTTGTGGAAATGTGCGAGCAGTGCAACATTACCTTTATCGGGCCGTCCTCAGACCTGATTCATAAGATGGGGAACAAATCCCAGGCCAGAGCGACTATGATGGAAGCCGGTGTGCCCGTAGTCCCGGGGACAAAGGAACCGGTGTATGACGCTGTGGCCGGGCTTGAGATCGCCAAAAAGATCGGTTTTCCGGTAATGATCAAGGCATCCAGCGGCGGCGGCGGCAAAGGGATGCGCGTCGCTTTGGATGAGCAGAGCTTTGGACAAAGCTTCCATACGGCCCAGATGGAGTCGGTGGCAGCCTTTGGCGATGACACGATGTATATTGAAAAGTATATTGTCCATCCGCGCCATATTGAATTTCAGATATTGGCGGACAGGTTCGGCCATGTGGTTCACCTTGGCGAGCGCGACTGCTCGATTCAGCGCCGCCACCAGAAGGTGCTGGAGGAATCGCCGTCCTGCGCCATTGACGAAAAGCTGCGGGCGCGTATGGGTGCAGTCGCTGTGGCGGCGGCGAAGGCGGTCGGCTATGAAAATGCCGGGACGATCGAATTTTTGCTGGACGGTAACCGTGATTTTTACTTTATGGAGATGAACACCCGTATTCAGGTGGAACATCCGGTGACAGAGATGGTTACCGGCATTGATCTGATCAAGGAGCAGATACGCATTGCCGCGGGACTGCCGCTGTCCTTTGCACAGGAGGATGTCCGGGTGAGCGGACATGCCATTGAATGCCGTATTAACGCGGAAAATCCGAAGAAGCATTTCAGACCGTCGCCGGGGACAATCCGCGAAGTCCATTTTCCGGGCGGAAATGGCGTGCGTGTCGATACGGCGGTATATCCGGGCTATACGATCCCGCCCACCTATGATTCCATGATCGCCAAGCTGATTGTTCACGGAAAAGACCGGGCGGAGGCGATTGCCAAGATGCGCAGCGCGCTTGGGGAGCTTGTCATCCAGGGCATTGATACAAACGTTGATTTTCAGTTTGACATTGTGAGCAACCCGGATTTTTGCCAGGGAAATTTTGATACCGCATTTATCGAAGAGCATATGCAGGTATAGCATGACAGAGGGTAAGATTTATGTTAAAAGGAATGTTTAAAAAGACAACCTATATTAATATTACAAGCGATGTCAAAAGAGAAGCGGTAAAACCAGGCGCCGCCGCAGAGTCTGTGGAGGTGCCTGAAGGGCTGTGGACGAAATGTCCTCAGTGCGGCCATGCGGTCTATACAAAGGAGCTGGAGGAAAATTTCTTTGTGTGCAGCCGGTGCGGACACCACTTGCGCGTGGGCGCCAGAGACCGTCTTAAGATGATCCTTGACGCGGACAGCTTTACGCCGTGGGATGAGGAGCTGGAGACGAAAAATCCGCTGGATTTTCCAGGGTATCCGGAAAAGCTTCAGAAGGCCCGCAGCCAGACGGGCTTATCCGAGGCAGTGATCAGCGGACAGGGGACGATTAGCGGTGAGCCTGTGGCCATAGCGGTTATGGACGCGTCATTTTTTATGGCCAGTATGGGAACGGTTGTGGGCGAAAGGATTACCCGGCTTTTGGAGCGGGCGACAGCGCTGCGGCTGCCGGCTGTGATCTACTGCTGCTCCGGCGGCGCCCGGATGCAGGAGGGGATGCTTTCCCTGATGCAGATGGCCAAGACGAGCGCGGCAATTAAACGTCACGGCGATGCCGGGCTGCCTTATTTTACGGTGCTTACAGACCCGACGACCGGCGGGGTTACGGCCAGCTTTGCCATGCTTGGCGACGTGATTTTAGCAGAGCCGGGGGCACTTGTCGGCTTTGCCGGGCCAAGAGTGATTGAACAGACTATTGGCCAGAAGCTCCCCAAAGGCTTCCAGCGGGCGGAATTTCTGCTGGAGCATGGGCTCATTGATGCCATTGTGGAGCGCAAGGATCAAAGGTCTGTACTTGGCCGGCTTTTAAAATGGCATAAGGCGCCGGAAAATCCTAAAACTGCCGCACAAGAGGCGTCGGCGGCCGGACAATCCGAAGCACAGGAGCGCAGGCAGCGCCCCGAAGCACACAATACAGAGAAAAATAAAGAGGAGGTGCCAGAACCGTGAGTTTAACCCCATGGGACCGGGTCAAGATCGCCAGAGGCAAGAACAGACCCACAGCGATGTTTTATATTGAACATATTTTTGACGACTTTTTTGAACTGCACGGCGACCGGCACTTTAAAGACGACGGCGCGATCATCGGCGGCATCGCACAGATCGCCAACCGTCCGGTCACTGTGATCGGACAGCAAAAAGGCCGTTCAACAAAGGAAAATATTTTCCGCAATTTCGGAATGCCTTACCCGGAAGGGTACAGGAAGGCACTGCGCCTGATGGAGCAGGCCCAGAAGTTTCACCGTCCGGTCATCTGCTTTGTCGATACATCCGGCGCTTACTGCGGCATTGGGGCTGAGGAGCGGGGACAGGGCGAAGCAATCGCCAGAAATCTTCTGGAAATGTCCGCTCTTACGGTGCCGGTGCTCTCGATTATTATCGGCGAGGGCGGCAGCGGCGGGGCGCTGGCGCTGGCAGTAGCCAATGAGGTGTGGATGCTGGAAAACTCCATGTATTCCATTCTGTCGCCCGAAGGCTTTGCTTCGATCCTCTGGAAGGATGGAAAGCGGGCCAAGGAAGCCGCACAGGTGATGAAAATTACGGCCAGAGACTTAAAAGCGCTCGGCATTATCGATAAAATCGTCGGCGAAAAGGAATTGCTGACGCCACAGACAAGCGACGTTGTAATTTCAAAGATGAGGAAGGGGATCGTGCGTTTCTTAAAATCCTATGACGGAAAGTCCGGAGAAGAGATCGCCAGTGAACGATATGACAGATTTCGCAAATATTAAAAAAGGCTTTACCATCGGCGGACATTCCATCACTCTGCCGCTGATACAGGGCGGTATGGGCGTAGGGATCAGCCTTTCGGGCCTTGCAGGCGCGGTGGCCGGCTCCGGTGGCGTCGGCGTGATCTCCACAGCTCAGATCGGCTTTGACCAGGAGGGCTGGGACGCATCGCCGGTGGAGACGAACCTGAAAGCCATTGCCGCACATCTGAAAAGAGCCCGGGCGATCATGGAAGAGAAGCAGCGCCGCGCCCCCTTTTTTGGTAGAAAAGGGATGATCGCGGTCAACATCATGGTGGCGACCCGCTTTTATGAGCGCTATGTCCGTGCTGCCGCAGAGGCCGGCGCGGAGCTGATCATTTCCGGTGCGGGACTGCCGGCCCGGCTTCCGGAGTTTGTGCGCGGGACAAAAGCGTGTATTGCCCCGATCATTTCTTCGGTCAAGGCTGCCCGGGTAATCTTACGTCTCTGGGATAAGAAATATAAGCGCGTTCCGGACCTGGTTGTTGTGGAAGGCCCTCTGGCCGGCGGACATCTTGGCTTTTCTGAGGAAGAACTGGCGCATATTGATATGGATGACTACGACCGGGAGCTTACTGCGATTTTGGAGACCGTGCAGGAGTACGGCGATAAATATTCGGTAAAAATTCCAGTCGCCGTCGCCGGAGGCATTGACAGCGCTAAAAAAGTGAAGCATTATCTGACGCTCGGAGCGGATGCCGTTCAAGTGGCGACACGATTTGTGACCACGCAGGAGTGTGATGCCCCTGAAGCGTATAAAATGGCTTATATCCGTGCCTTTAAGGAAGATATACGCATCGTTAAAAGTCCTGTGGGGATGCCCGGACGCGCGATCTACAACGATTTTATAGCCAGGGTAGAGAAGGGGGAGCGCTTTGCGCACCGCTGCCACAGCTGCATCGAACAATGCCAGCCGGATAAAATCCCGTACTGCATCACAGACGCCCTTGTCAATGCGGCCCGGGGCAATATCCATGATGCGCTTTTATTTTGCGGCGCCGGCGCCTGGAAGGCGGAGCGCATCCAGACCGTCGATGAAGTCATTGACGAGCTCTTTTTTAACTGATAAAAATATTGCTTTCAGAATCAAACCTCTTTATAATTATAAGCAGGACTGCGCATCCTTACCGCAGGAGGGCAGGCTGCTTTGATTATAAGGAGGATTTTTTTATGGGAACACGTTTTAAATGTAACGAGGAAACAACGGTACAGACAAAGCAGGGCTTACTTAAAGGCTTTTATTATGACGGCATTTATGCCTTTCACGGCATACGCTACGCGCGGGCAAAGCGCTTTATGCCGCCGGCGCCCCCAAGAGCCTGGGAGGGTGTCCGGGATGCGTTAAGCTACGGCTATATATGCCCGATCTTAAATAATCCGAAGCCAACCGGGGAGGTGGCAACGCCGCACCGCTTCTGGCCGGAAAATGAGCACTGCCAGTATTTAAACATCTGGACGCCGTCGCTTGATGCGTCCGGCAAAAGGCCGGTTCTTGTGTGGCTCCATGGCGGCGGATTTTTCTCCGGCTCCTCCATTGAACAGGTGTGCTATGACGGCGCGAATCTGGCGGATTTCGGCGATGCCGTTGTGGTCACGCTCAATCACCGTCTGAATGTTTTTGGCTTCCTTGACTTGTCTGATTTCGGCGAGCGGTACAGTAATTCGGTCAATGCCGGCATTGCGGATATTGTGGCGGCTCTGGAATGGGTCCGGGATAATATTGCAGCCTTTGGCGGAAATCCGGATAATGTGACGGTTTTTGGACAGTCCGGCGGCGGAAGCAAGGTGACGGCTCTTGGACAGACAGAGGCGGCCCGTGGGCTTTTTAGCAAGGCTGTCGTGATGAGCGGCGTATATGACGGCGGGAAGGGCCAGGTTAAGGCCGGCGGCCGTGAGCTTGTTCTTGAGATATTAAAGCAGCTCGGACTTGGAGCGGACGATGTGGCTGCATTGGAAACCGTGCCCAGCCGGCAGCTTATCGATGCGGTCAATAAGGCAGAAAAGGCTTTAAACGCACAGGGAAAGAGCGTAGAATGGGGCCCGAAGGCCAATCACTGGTATGCCGGCGATCCGCTTAAGGTCGGTTTTTCAGAGTTTTATAAGACGATCCCGACGATGGTAGGGACTGTGCTTGGCGAGTTTAATATGGAGCCGCCGGTGGAGGGCAAGGATGCGCTTACGGCAGAGGAGCGGCTTGC
This sequence comes from uncultured Eubacteriales bacterium, assembly GCA_949292795.1. GTDB lineage: Bacteria > Bacillota > Clostridia > Lachnospirales > Lachnospiraceae > Catenibacillus. Next base: position 20,128 of record CASFBR010000039.1, on the reverse strand, counting down.
TGTGGTTGCTCAAAAATATGGAGAAGAAAATGCTAAAGAGGTTGTGCGCCGTTTTAAGGAGGCGTATCCGGATAAAAATGAAGTCGATGCGCGCTGCCTTGACCTGATGTTCCGTCCGGACTCTCTTAAGTACATCCAGAAGAAAGCCAGTGAGGGCACAGCGCCGGTTTATGCTTATATGTTTACCGTTAATTTCGACTTTGACGGGGGCAAGCTGGCATGGCACTGCTCGGACATTCCTTTCTGGTTCCACAACACAGAGCTGATCCCGGTCTGCCAGATCGACGGTGTGACCGAGACGCTGGAATATCAGATGTCCGCAGCGCTTATAAACTTTGCGCGCACGGCCAATCCCAACGTGGCGGGCCTGCCGTGGTGGGAGCCGTGTACAAAGGAGCATACATACACGATGATTCTTGACCGCACATGCGAGCTGCGCACGGATCATGAGAAGGAGCTGATCCCTTACATGCAGGAGGTGACGCCGCCGTTTGTATTTGACCCGTCTGTGTTTGACGAGGAGGATGAAGCCGAAGGCAAGGCCTGGTTTTATTAAAGCATTTCACAGGCCTTTGAAGATTTTTTAGGATTTTGAAAAAATCTGCGCCCTCATGCATAAAGCGGGGACATCCCGGCATACTATATCTATGAAGAAAAATTTTATTCTTTGTGGTCTTACAGGCTGGTGTATGGAAGTATTATGGACGGGACTGCGTTCCATGATGTCACGGGACCTTAAGCTGACCTGTAAGACTTCTGTCTGGATGTTTCCCATCTATGGCATGGCGGCGCTGTTTGGGCCCATGAGCAGGCATTTAAAAGGCAAAAATTTTATGCTTCGGGGAGGTATCTATACCTTATGCATTTTTGCCGCGGAATTTACAACAGGTTCGATCCTGAAAAAATATCATGTCTGCCCCTGGGATTACAGCGGCCAGAAGGCCAATGTCAGGGGACTGATCAATTTAAGCTATACGCCCCTGTGGTTTGGCGCAGGGCTGTTCTTTGAACGTATGCTTAACCAAAAAGAGGATGCGGTGTGAGCGCTGTATGCGCTTCAATGCCGCATCCTTTTTGGGTTCACAGTATTTTTTTCTTTTTGAAAATAATGATACAGATAATGATCACAAGGATACACAGGCAGATGATGACCGGGTAGCCGTTTTTTAACTCCGGCATATCCTCAAAGTTCATGCCATACCAGCTTGTGATCAGTGTCAGGGGCAGAAAAATCGTGGAAATGATGGTCAAAAACTGCATGTTGTTGTTTTGCTTGGCGTCCACCTGGGCCTGATAGGCGTCGGTCACCTGTTTGGCATAATCGATCAGGTGCATCGTCCGGCCCATGAGCCGGTCCGCCCGGTCGGTCAGTGTTCCGAAATATTTCAGCTGCTTTTTGGCAAAAAAGCGGTTCTCATTTTCCTCAAAGGCATTGCCGACCTCTACAAGCTGCTCATAATAGCTGCGCAGGATCAAAAGCTGGCGCCGGATGGGCATCATCTGGCGCTGATAATCCTGATTGCTCTGATTTTTCTCGTGGAGGATATTATCCTCCATAGCCATGATACTCCGCTCAAAATCCTCCAGCACGGTGCTGTCCTTGCTCATAAACTCTGTAAAAAAGTTATAGAGAAAATGCTCCTTCGTCTCGCCCTGGTGGAGCTTTTTGCGTTTGATACGCTTAAGGATGCGCTCGGCAAAGCCCTGGTCATCAACGATGACGATATTGCTCCGGTTGACAAACAGCAGCATCCGGTAGCGGCTTCCAAGGACATCCAAAAGCCTGGGAATGGCCAGCGTGCCGTAAAGGCAGTCCTGCTGAACCTCCAGCTTGCAAAAGACCGCGTCCTCCAGATTGATCTCGCCTTCATAGCTGATCCCGGCCCGCTGCAAAATCTCATAACAATCTGCGGATGTGGTGATAAATATCGCCGGATTATTGTCAAGCGCCGCCTGCTCCAGTGTAATTTCCGTCAGTTGTTCTCCAAATGCATAAATCATCCGATCCGCTCCTTTCCGCTCTCTTCTTCTACCTTACGTCAAAGTGCGGCATCTGTCAACCCGATAATCTGCCGCGTTACATGTTTTACTTGCGAAATCTGTCAAGGAATGATAAAGTTAGAATAAATAAGGAGAATGAGATATGAGTTTAGCTGTTGTGACCCTGAAAAAGGGCGAGGGCCGCGCGTTAAAGTCCGGCGGCATGTGGATTTATGATAATGAGATCGATACGGTCATGGGAAATTTTGAAAACGGAGCGCTTGTGGATGTCCATGATTTTGACGGATATTTTCTTGGCAGAGGCTTTATCAATACGGCATCAAAGCTCACGGTGCGGATGATGACCCGCCGCCGCGTTCCCATTGACCGGGATTTCCTGAAAAAAAGAGTTGAGGACGCCTGGAATTACCGAAAAAGGGTGACCGATACAGGCTGCTGCCGTCTGATTTTTGGCGAGGCGGATTTCCTTCCGGGGCTTGTTGTCGATAAATTTGGCGATGTCCTTGTCGTAGAATCGCTGGCGCTTGGCATTGACCGGATGAAAACGGTGATTCTTGAGTGCATCCGGGTGGTTTTGGGCCGGGACGGCATTACCGTCCGCGGCATTGATGAGCGCAGTGATTCAAAGGTTCGTTTAAATGAAGGTATGGAGCGCGTCAAAGGCTTTATCGGCGAGCCGTTTGAGACAAAAGTACCGATCGTGGAAAATGGCGTGAAATATATGGTAGATGTGGAAAACGGGCAAAAGACCGGCTTCTTTCTGGATCAGAAGTATAACCGGCTGGCCATCCAGAGGCTGTGCCCCGGCGCCAGTGTGCTGGACTGCTTTACCCATACGGGCTCTTTTGCCTTAAATGCCGGCATTGCCGGCGCGGCCCATGTACTTGGAGTGGATGCTTCTGAGACGGCGGTTGCCCAGGCCAGAGAGAACGCGGCGCTTAATGGCCTTGACGGCCGGGTAGAATTTCTGTGTGCCGATGTCTTTGACCTGCTTCCAAAGCTTGAAAATGAAGGAAAACAGTTTGATGTGGTCATTTTAGACCCTCCGGCATTTACAAAATCCAGAAGCTCCGTAAAAAATGCCGTCCGGGGGTACCGGGAGATTAATCTGCGCGGTATGAAGATTGTGAAGCCCGGCGGTTATCTGGCGACCTGCTCCTGCTCGCATTTTATGACCTATGAGCTGTTTACCCAGACGATCCATCAGGCCGCGCGCAATGTCCATAAGCGTCTGCGGCAGGTGGAGTTTCGCACTCAGGCGCCGGATCATCCGATCCTGTGGGCTGCGGATGAATCGTACTATTTGAAATTCTATATTTTTCAGGTTTGTGACGAATACTAATAGATCAAGGGGGAACTTGTGATGATCGAACTGCATATTCATCTTGAGGGCTCCGTCAGACCTCAGACACTGCTTGAGCTTGCCCGGGAGCAGGGCGCTTACCTGCCTACCTACAATGTCCGGGAGCTGGAGCGCTATTTGCGGGTGCCAAACTGCTGCACCGATCTTTCAGAATATTTGAAACGTTTTGATCTGGCCTTTACCGTGCTTCAGGAAAAGAAGGCGATCCGGCGGGCGGCCTATGAGCTTGTGCGCGACCTTGACGATCAGGGCGTACTCTATGCGGAGATACGCATGACGCCGCAGTATCATACGCTGCGGGGCCTGCGTCAGTCTCAGGTTGTGGAGGCTGCGCTTGCCGGCATCCAAAAGGGTGTCGCCGACAGCCGCCGTATCCGGGCAAACCTGATTTTGTGTACGGTGCGGGGGGCTGATGAGAAGGATAACTTTGCCACGATCGTGCAGGCCATCGAGTATCTGAGAAAGGGCGTAGCCGGTATGGACCTGGTGGGCGATGAGGCGCGCTATCCTACGGATATGTATGTGGAGCAGTTTAAGGTGCTCAACCAGGAGGGGATTCCCTTCTGTGTCCATGCCGGGGAAAAGGCCGGGCCGGACAGCATCCGGCTGGCGGTTAAGTACGGGGCTTTGCGTATCGGCCATGGTATTCATGCCATTGAGAGCCCGGATTTAGTGGAGCTGCTAAAAGAGAGAAAAATCGCGCTGGAAATATGCCCCACAAGCAACATCCAGACCGGCGTAGTGCCGGACATTAAAGCACATCCGGTGAAGAAGTACTATGATGCCGGCGTCCGCATCGCCATATGTACAGACGATATGGTCGTATGTGATACGACACTTCCGCGGGAGTATGCCCTTCTTGAACAGACCTTTGGCTGGACCCGCGAAGCCTTTAAGCGGATGAACCATTACGCCATTGACGCGGCATTTTTGCCGTCCATGGAAAAAGAACGATTACGATATTTACTTGAGGAGACTTACAATGGATGAATTATTGCAGCTTCGCAATGAGATTGACGAAATTGATAAAGAGATTGTAGCATTATTTGAAAAGCGCATGGCCGTGTCGGAGGATGTAGCCGCTTACAAGCAAAGAATCGGCAAGGCCGTGCTTGACCCGGAGCGCGAGGCGGAAAAAATTAAGAAGGTCTGTGCCCTTGCACATTCCGAGTTTAATGCCCAGGGCGTTCACGCGCTGTTTAATCAGTTAATGACCATCAGCCGGATGCGCCAGTACATGCTTTTATCCGGCCGGACGGGCGAATACAGCGGTTTTACGCCGGTAGAGGGCACAAACGGGCGTATGCCCTTTGACGCGTCTACAAAGGTCGTTTACTGCGGCGTGGAGGGCGCCTACGGACATCAGGCGATGCTCGGCTATTTTGGCAGCGATGTGGACGCTTTCTGCGTGCCGACGTTTAAAGAATGTATGGATGCTGTGGAGCGGGGCGATGCCAGGTATGGCGTCCTGCCGATTGAAAATTCCTCCACCGGGATCATTACGGATGTGTATGATCTGATGGGGAGCCGCGGCAATTATATCGTGGGCGAATATGTGGTGAAGGTTTCTCATGCGCTCTTAGGCTGTCCGTCGGCAACGCTTGAGGACATCCGTACGGTTTATTCCCACCCCCAGGGCCTTTTGCAGTGCCGGCGTTTTCTTGCTGATAAAAGCTGGCAGGAGATCAGCCTGTCCAATACGGCAATCGCTGCCCGCAAGGTAAAGGATGACCAGGATAAGACTCAGGCGGCCATTGCCAGTGAGAGCGCAGCCCGTTTTCACGGCCTTAAGGTACTTGCATCGGGGATCAATGATCTTCACAACAATTCGACCCGCTTTATTATTATCCGCAGCAAACGGGAATATTTAAAAGAGGCCAATCAGATCAGCATATGCTTTGAGCTGCCTCATGCAAGCGGTACGCTGTACAATATCCTGTCCCATTTTATTTTTAACGGCCTGAATATGAACCGCATTGAATCCCGTCCCATCCCGGGAAAAAAATGGCAGTACCGTTTCTTTATCGATTTTGACGGCTGCCTGGCCAGCCGGGCGGTACGCAATGCGCTGACCGGTATTGAATCTGAGACCGAGCATTTCCGTATTCTCGGAAACTATATCCACGCCGAAGGCTGATCGCCTGCGGGCGGCCGTTTACAAACGAAAGGCTCAGCTTTGCGGGCTTTAAGAAGGATTATTTATAAACAGTAGAGTAGAATAGAAGGTTTTGACAGTGCATATAAGAGCAAATGAATTAATTTTATACAGAAATTTTGAGGACGATATATTTGAGACAATGGCTCATATTGCCAATACTTATGAGACATGCGGGGACCGGCGGGAGCAGGAGGTTGACCGCGTGTACCGCTGTGTCAATGAACTGGTCACCATTGCCAGGGATCACGGCTTTTGGGGGAATCTGTGGCAGGGGTATCTGACCTATCTGCTGACAACCAATGAAAACGCCTTTTCCATGTCCTGTGAGAAGACGGGTGCTATTGAAGGCAGCTTAAACGCCCTGGCGCTCCACGATCTTGAGATTTTCCGGGAAGCCTATCATATGGACTGGACGGTGGTGGAAGCATCCCTCGGTATTCATTTTCTGAGCCTGATTCGTAATTACGAGGGCAATGAAAATAAAGGTGTCATTTACAGCCACGGCCTGTGCGACCGGATCGCGCAGTTAAACGGCCTTCTGGCAAACGCGCCGGATGAGCAGGCGATGTATACGGCCATCACGGATTTTTACCGGGATTATGGTGTGGGAAAATACGGTCTGCACCGGGCCTTTAAGGTAAAAAAGACCGGCGATGAGACGCGCATCGTGCCGATTACACGGACGGAAAAAATTTACTTAAAAGACCTTGTGGGCTATGAGCTTCAGAAGCAGAAGCTTGTGGCCAACACCGAAGCCTTTGTCCGCAAGGAACGTGCCAATAATGTTCTTTTGTTCGGGGACAGCGGTACCGGAAAATCGACAAGTATTAAAGCGATCCTTAATGAATATTATAAAGACGGACTGCGCATGGTCGAAATTTACAAGCACCAGTTCCAGGATATTCCCGAGGTGATCGCCCAGCTTAAAAACAGAAATTACCGCTATATCCTTTATATGGATGATTTGTCCTTTGAGGAGTTTGAGATCGAGTATAAATATTTAAAGGCTGTGATCGAAGGCGGCCTTGAGACGAAACCGGATAACGTGCTTATTTACGCCACATCCAACCGCAGGCATCTCATCCGTGAAACGTGGAGTGACCGTAAGCAGGCAAGTGACGATGTCCATGGCGGCGACTCCATGCAGGAAAAGCTGTCTTTGGCGACCCGCTTTGGCGAGACGATCTATTACGGCGCCCCAAGCCAGAAGGAGTATATTACCATTGCCCGGGAGCTGGCCCGCCGTTTTAAGATTAATATGGACGAGGAGACTCTGGCAAAGGAAGCGGTTGTCTGGGAAATGAAGCATGGGGGACTTTCCGGGCGCACTGCGCAGCAGTTTATCAATCATCTGTGCGGCAGTATGCATGCAGAGCCCGGGCAGACGCAGAAAACGAGGTGAATTTATGGCCATTAAAACATTTGCAGCTATTGAGGTGGGGTCAAGCCACCTGGCAATGAAGGTATATGAGATTTCAAAAAAGCTTGGTTTCCGTGAGCTGGATCATGTGCGCTATGCCATCAGCCTCGGCGTGGATACTTACAGCCGGGGGATGATCGGCTATGAAAAGGTCAATGAAGTCTGCGAAGTCTTAAAGCGTTTCCGGTTCAAAATGGAAGAATACCAGGTGGACGATTATATGGCTGTGGGTGGGAGTGCCCTCAGAGAAGCAAAAAATTCCGATTTGATCATTGATCAGATTTTTGTTAAGACCGGACTGCGGGTGAATATCATCAGCAATGCCCAGCAGCGCTTTTTTATTTTTAAATCCGTGGCCTACAAGATGAAAAATTTTGAGCAGCTCATCCATGAGGGCGCGGCGATCATCGATCTTGGCGCCGGAAGCCTTCAGGTGTCCCTGTTTGAGGAAGGGATGCTGTCCTTTTCCCAGAACATTAAGCTTGGCTCTCTGAGAATCCGGGAGCTTTTAGCCGAGCTGGAAGGCCATACGACCAATTTTGTCAATGTCATGGAAGATTATATCGGCAACGACATGCGCACGCTGCGCCGTCTGCGCTTAAAAGACCATAAGATCAGCCATATGATCGTGGTAGGCGAGGAGTTTTCGTCCATTATCAATTATGTCAGTATGACAAAAAACCGGGAATTTCTCACCGGAGAGCAGTATAATAAAATCTACGCTAAAATTTTAAAGTCTACGCCGGTGGAGATTGCCGATAAATACGGGATTCCCTATGAGCTGGCCTCCGTCATGGTGCCGTCCGGCATTATTTATAAAAAGCTGCTGGACTTTACAACGGTGGAAAAGCTGTGGGAGCCCCAGGCGGATATGTGCGACGGCCTGGCGGTTGATTACAGCGAGCGGGTGGAAAAATTTGTACTTTCCCATGATTTTGAGCGGGATATATTAAACTGTGTGTCCAATATGACAAAGAAGTTTGAGAGCAGCGAGGAGCATATTGACAACGTGGAAATGCTGGCCATGAAGCTGTTTGACGGCATGAAAAAGATTTCAGGGCTTAACAGCCGGCACCGTCTGCTGCTGCGCCTGGCCGCCCGTATGCATGACTGTGGAAAGTATGTCAATATGGCAGAAAGTATCCGTGCATCCTATGAACTGATCCGGCTGACTGAGATTATCGGCCTCTCGGAAACTGAAAAAGAGATGGTTGCTCACATTGTTTTGTATAATTCCAGCGCCCAGATTCCGGAGATCGGGGAGGATGTGCGCTCCATGAAAAAGGAAGATTTTATTGCGGTTATTAAAATGGCGGCAATGCTGCGCCTGTGCAATGGTATGGACCGCAGTCATAAGCAGAAGATCGAAAATATACGCATTTCCATTAAAGACCAGGAGCTGAGAATCACAGCGGATACAATTTATGATCTGACGCTGGAGCAGGGGACTGTTAAAGCCCGGGCGCAGATGTTTGAGCAGATTTTCGGCCTGGTTCCGGTGCTGCGGCAGAAGCGCAATGTCTGAATGGAGGGAATCAAAGAATGAACGAAGCTTTAAATAGACCTGAAAATTTTTGGAACCGGGAATTGAGCTGGCTGGAATTTAACTATCGTGTGTTAAGTGAGGCGCGGGATAAGTCGCTGCCGCTGTTTGAGCGGCTGAAGTTTTTAAGAATAACCGCCTCGAATCTGGATGAATTTTTTATGATCCGCGTGGCTTCTCTGAAAGACATGGTACACGCAAAGTATAATAAAAAGGATATTGCCGGCATGACCCCAGCGGTTCAACTGGAGCATATTTATGAAAAGACCCATGAGATGTGCGCGATGCAGTACAATACTTACAACCGTTCTTTTCTTTCTGCGCTTAAGGCCAATCACCTGGTCATTGTGACCAGCTATGAGGATCTTAGCGAGGAGCAGTCTAAATATGTAGATGATTATTTTATGCGGGATGTGTATCCGGTGCTCACCCCTATGGCTGTGGATTCATCCCGGCCCTTCCCGCTGGTGCGCAATAAAACACTTAATATCGGCGCGCTGATTCGCAGCCATGAGGATAAAGATAAAGACAAAGAGCATTATGATTTTGCTACCGTCCAGGTGCCCGGCGTTTTGCCGAGGGTGGTGCGTATTCCTTCAGAGAATAAAGAGGACACGACGGTCATCCTCCTTGAGCAGATTATTGAAAAGAATATTGATAAGCTGTTTTTAAATTACAAGGTGCTGTGTGCGCATCCTTACCGGATTATCCGCAATGCCGATCTGACGATCGAGGAGGAGGAAGCTGCCGACCTGCTTGTGGAGATTCAAAAGCAGCTTAAAAAACGCCAGTGGGGTGAAGTGATTCGTCTTGAGGTGGAAGATGGGATGGATAAGCGGCTTTTAAAGATACTTAAAAAGGAATTTTCTGCCGAAGAAAATTATATTTATAAAATCAACGGCCCGCTGGATCTGACCTTTTTGATGAAGGTCAACGGCCTGGAAGGCTTTGATCACTTAAAGTATGAAAAATATATCCCTCAGCCGGTGAAGGAACTTAATCACGACGAGGATATTTTTACTCAGATCCGCCGTCAGGATATTGTGCTGCATCATCCGTATCAGACGTTTGACCCGGTGGTGGACTTTGTGCGCCAGGCATCAAAAGACCCTAACGTGCTTGCTATCAAGCAGACGCTCTACCGTGTCAGCGGCAATTCGCCGATTATTGCATCACTGGCGGCGGCTGCGGAAAACGGAAAGCAGGTGACGGTTCTTGTGGAGCTTAAGGCCCGCTTTGATGAGGAAAATAATATTCAGTGGGCGCGGGTGCTTGAAAAAGCCGGCTGCCATGTCATTTACGGACTGGTAGGCTTAAAGACCCACAGTAAGATCACTCTTGTGGTGCGCCGGGATGAGGACGGCATCCGCCGGTATGTCCATCTTGGCACCGGAAATTACAATGACGCCACAGCCAAGCTGTATACGGACCTCGGACTTTTAACGTGCCAGGACCCCATCGGCGAGGATGCTACGGCTGTCTTTAACATGCTGTCCGGTTACTCGGAGCCGCTGCACTGGAATAAGCTTTTAGTAGCGCCGCTTTGGCTGCGGGGCCGCTTTCTTGAACTGATCGGACGTGAGACGGCCAATGCGAAGGAGGGCAAGCCGGCACATATTATTGCCAAGGTCAATTCCCTTTGTGATGCCCAGATCATTACAGCCCTTTATGAAGCTTCAAACGCGGGCGTGAAGGTCGAGCTCATTGTCCGGGGAATCTGCTGCCTGAAGGCCGGCATCCCGGGTGTCAGCGAAAATATTACAGTGCGCTCCATTGTCGGAAACTTCCTTGAACATGCACGGATTTTTTATTTTTACAATAACGGCTGGGAAGAGGTGTATATGGGAAGTGCAGACTGGATGCCGAGAAATCTTGATAAGCGCGTGGAGATTACCTTCCCTGTGGAGGATGAAGCATGCCGCCGCAAGGTGATGGAGGTGCTGAGGGTGCAGCTTGAGGACAATGTAAAAGCCCATATCCTTCAGCCGGACGGCACTTATGAAAAGGTAGACAAGCGCGGAAAGACGCTGGTGTGCGCCCAGGAATATTTCTGTGAGCTGGCGCGCCGGGAGGCGTCCGCCGACGATGAGAATGACGAGCAGAAGCGTGTCTTTGAGCCGATGTATCATATGCAGTGATACCCTTTTCCGGCTATGACACAAAACGAACAGATGTGACGAAAACGAACAGATGTGACGAAAAAAAACAGATGTGATACAAAACGAACAGACGTGATGCAAAAAGCAGCAGTTTCGCAAAAACTGCTGCTTTTTGTGGTGGTGCGCCCGGCGGGCGGTGCTGCGTGCCGGCGGCACGCGCCTGGCACCGGCCGGAGCATAAGCGAAGACCCGACGTACCTGCACGGGCAGGCATCCGGTCAGGCCGTTTATTTTCGGTTGGCGCGCATACGCATTTTCGGATCAAGAATCTTTTTGCGGATGCGGATATGTTTTGGTGTGACCTCCACAAGCTCATCATTTTCAATAAAATCCAGCGCCTGCTCCAAGCTTAAAATTTTTGGAGGTGTAAGCTTTAAGGCATCATCGGAGCCGGAGGCGCGGGTGTTGGTGAGCTGCTTGCGCTTGCATACATTGATCTCAATGTCATCGCCCTTTGGATTCTGGCCTACGACCATACCCTGATAAACCTTTTCGCCGGGGCCGACAAAAAGAATGCCCCGCTCCTGAGCGTTGTAAAGGCCGTAGGTGATCGTTTCGCCGGACTCATAGGCAATAAGAGAGCCGGTCTGGCGGTAAGCGATCTCGCCTTTAAACGGGCCGTAGCCGTTAAAGAGTGTGTTTAAAATACCGTTTCCTTTTGTATCGGTCATAAACTCGCCGCGGTAGCCGATCAGCCCTCTGGCGGGAATATTAAACTCCAGACGGGAGTAGCCGCCGGAAGCCCGGCTCATGCCGGACAGCTCGCCCTTGCGGTAGCTGAGCTTTTCAATGACAATACCGGTAAATTCTTCCGGAACATCGATCACGGCAATTTCCATAGGCTCGAGAAGGTGGCCTTTTTCGTCATGCTTGTAGAGAACCTCTGCCTTGCTCACGGCAAACTCATAGCCCTCACGGCGCATATTTTCAATAAGGACTGACAGATGAAGCTCGCCGCGGCCGGAGACCTTAAAGCAGTCGGTGTTGTCGGTTTCCTCGACTCTGAGGCTGACATCGGTATTGAGCTCTCTGAAAAGACGGTCGCGCAGATGTCTTGAGGTGACAAATTTGCCTTCCTGTCCGGCAAGGGGGCTGTCATTAACCATAAACTGCATGGCAATGGTCGGCTCGGAAATTTTCTGGAACGGGATCGGCTCCGGATGCTCCACAGAGCACAGCGTATCTCCGATATGGATGTCGCTGATGCCGGAAATGGCCACAATGGCGCCGACAGTCGCCTTCTCGACCTCGACCTTTTTAAGACCGTCAAACTCATAAAGCTTGCTGATCTTTACTTTGCGGAACTTGTCCGGGTCATGGGCGTTGACAATAATTGCATCCTGATTGACATGGATGGAGCCGTTGCTCACCTTGCCGACGCCGATACGGCCCACATATTCATTGTAATCGATCGTGCTGATGAGTACCTGGGTATCCGCGTCCGGATCACCCTCCGGTGCCGGGATATGGTCGATGATTGTTTCAAATAAGGGCTTCATGTCTTTGGCTTCATCGGAGAGCTCTAAAACAGCGACGCCGGATTTTGCTGACGCAAAAACAAATGGACAGTCGAGCTGTTCGTCAGAAGCATCCAGATCGATGAGCAGCTCAAGCACTTCATCGATGACTTCATCCGGGCGGGCCTCCGGACGGTCGATTTTGTTGATACATACAATAACGGCCAGATTTAACTCCAGCGCTTTTTTCAGAACAAATTTTGTCTGGGGCATAGGCCCTTCAAAGGCGTCGACGACGAGAATGACGCCGTCTACCATCTTTAAGACACGTTCCACCTCGCCGCCAAAATCGGCATGACCGGGAGTATCGATGATATTGATCTTTACATCCTTATAAAAAACGGCGGTATTTTTAGAAAGAATGGTAATTCCGCGTTCACGCTCAATGTCATTGGAATCCATGACACGCTCCTGAACGACCTGATTGGAACGGAATACGCCGCTTTGCTTTAAAAGCTCATCGACTAATGTTGTCTTGCCGTGATCAACGTGGGCAATAATGGCAATATTTCGGATGTCTTCACGCTTTATATTCATTGATTAACCTTCCTTTTTTGTTGTACCGGCGTTTGGATGATACGGCGAAAGCTGTCCGTACATCTAAAAACCTGTCGTATAGAAACAAAAGTCTGTATTATCTCACAACTTTTTCATTTTATCATATCAAATGATTTTTTCAAGGTGTTTTATCGGGAATCGGTAAAATTTTTGAAGCGCTCACCGTAATTGCACTTAAAAACGCCTTAAAAAGAAACTTATGACACTATAAGACACCGGCGCTGTGATTATTCTCTTATTCGCCCCGCATGCTTCTTTAAATTGCCGAATCCGCGGATATTGGGTCGACATCTGATAATTTCTGAATCCACCGATCTGTGTTAAGGTTAGGTTCTAAAACAGAAGAGCCGTGAATAAATATTATGGTATCTGTATTTATGCAAGGCCAGAAATACAAAAATCGCAGCGGCTTAACAAAACGCGTAAGCGCTGCAAAAATTCTCAAATTCAGAAAGGGGAACAAAAGCGATGGCAGATAAGGTGCTGGAAAATAATCAGGTGAGTGTGACAGGTGTTGTGGATTCGGAGTTTACTTACAGCCACGAGGTCTTTGGGGAAGGCTTTTATATGCTGGAGATTGTTGTGAACCGGCTGAGCAATATGGCCGACCGTATACCGCTGATGGTATCGGAGCGGCTGGTCGATGTGACAAAGAGCTACATAGGCCAGACCGTAGAGGCCCGGGGGCAGTTTCGCTCCTATAATAAGCATGAGGAGGGCCATAACCGGCTGATCCTGTCGGTATTTGTCCGGGAATTTGAAGTTCTTGCAAAGGACGCGGTCTGCACAAAGCCAAACAGCGTGTACCTTAACGGATTTATATGCAAGCAGCCGGTTTACCGGATGACGCCTCTTGGACGGGAGATCGCGGACCTTTTGCTGGCGGTCAACCGCCCTTATGGAAAATCGGATTATCTGCCGTGTATTTGCTGGGGCAGAAATGCCCGTTTTGCCGGAAAGTTTCAGGTGGGCGAGCATATCCATTTGTGGGGGCGTATTCAAAGCCGTACTTATCAGAAAAAGCTCGACGCGGATACGGTGGAAAAGCGTACCGCGTATGAAATTTCCGTAAGCAAGATCGAGTGCGCGCAAAGCTGAGCTTGCCAAAGCGGTTATGGTTTTAGCGCCGTATGTCCGCAGGGACAAAATCACCTCTGCAAGTAAACTTGCGCCGGGCTTTTGTCTCTGCGGCCGCATGGCTGAATAGTTACGAAAATGTGAGTGATGTAGTACACAAGGCATTGACAGGCACACAAAAACATGCTAACCTTAGAACAAGTAGAGGCGCATTTTCCATCAGTAGCACCGGGGATATGGCAGGCATAGAAGAACCGGCGCAAAAGGGGACGATGCCGAAGGGCGGGGCGGCCATGCACCGCACAGCCCTGGGCATACAGTTAAAAGCTGTATGACTGTCATCGAAAGATGGAGTGCTGCTTTAAAATATCTGAACAGTCTGTCAAAGGATGAAGTGATGGAATATTTTGAGGCCGGCCTGCACCGGCCTCTTGTTTTTTGTGCGGTACGTCCGGAGGACGGTGCTGCGTGCCGGCGGCACGCGCCCTGCACCGACCGGAGCATAAGCGAAGACCCGCCGTGCCTGCACGGGCGGGACTCCGACGGGCAACGGTCATCGAGTGGCAATGCCGCGAGATGAGCGGGGTATCGCGATGATCGGGTAGGGGAAGGAAGCTTCCCCTACCCAATCACAGGAACACCGTTTCCTGTGCAGCAAGAAGGAATCCTGCTGCATGAGATTCTTTGCCTGTGGCGGGTCGCATAAGCGACAGCTTCATCTTCGCTGCAGTGCGGCCCCAAGCAGGATGCATACTTACCAGACGGAGGAATTTATTTATGTCAATTTTTAAAGGCGCAGGCGTAGCGATTATTACACCGATGCATACAGATGGCAGCGTGAATTATGAAAAGCTTGAGGAGCTTATTGATGAGCAGATCGATAACGGCACAGATGCGATCATTATCTGCGGAACGACCGGAGAGTCTTCGACACTTTCCGAGCCGGAGCATGTGGAATGTATCCGCGTTGCGGCTGCTGCGGCAAAGAAGCGTGTGCCGGTGATTGCCGGAACCGGTTCCAATGATACGCAGACGGCGATCTATCTGACAAAGGAAGCCCAGGACGCCGGAGCAGACGGCGCGCTGCTTGTGTCTCCTTACTATAATAAAGCGACCCAAAACGGCCTGATCGCGCATTATACGGCGATTGCTAAAAGCACAGACCTGCCGTTGATCTTATACAATATCCAGAGCCGCACCGGTGTCAATATCAACCCGGAAACGATCGTGACTCTGGCAAAGACATGTGACAATATCGTGGCAGTTAAGGAAGCCTCCGGCAATATTTCCCAGATTGCAAAGCTGATGCATCTGGCAGATGGCTGCATTGACCTGTATTCGGGCAATGACGATCAGATCGTCCCGATCATGTCTCTGGGCGGCAGCGGTGTAATTTCCGTGTTATCTAATGTGGCGCCGAAATATACCCATGATATTGTAGCCAGCTATTTAGACGGCGACGTAGAAAAAAGCTGTAAGCTGCAGCTGGCAGCGATTCCGCTGATCAACGCGCTTTTTTGCGAGGTCAACCCGATCCCTGTGAAGAAGGCGATGAACCTTCTTGGCAAAAACGTCGGTTCGCTTCGTCTGCCTCTGACAGAAATGGAGGACGCTCATGCGAAGCTGCTGGCTCAGGCCATGAGAGATTTTGGACTGAACGTCGTTGAAGCATAAATACCGCCAAAGCTTATATGCAAGCCTTGGAATGACCGGTAACCATCCGGACGGATGTAAATATCAGGGATGTCACGCTGTGTGGCATCCTTTTTTATTGCATAGGAAACTGCGTTCCTATGCAATAAAAAAGCTTCGCTTAAGATGCGCACGCGCGCGATAAGAAAATTGTCGCTGAAGCGACCGCGCTTGGCGCTTAAGTTTTGCAGGCGGAACTCTTTTTTATTGTGTACAGGGAAACTCCCGCCATTGATTTTGGGGGCCGCAGATGATAAGATAGAAGTAATTTCAAAGCTTTCCGGCCCGGGCACAAGCTGCCGGGTTTTCATATGAGATGGAGGAAACAATGGTAAAAAGAGATACGATTTTGATTGTCGATGACCAGGAGTTAAACCGTGTTATTTTGAGAAATATTTTTGAGGATGAGTATAATCTTCTGGAGGCAGAAAACGGGGAACAGGCGCTGACCCTTGCAGCTTCCTACCATGAGCGGATCGCCGTTGTCCTGCTTGATCTAGTGATGCCGGTAAAGGATGGCTATGAAGTACTTAAAGAGCTCGATGAAAAAACGCTGCTGGGAAGCTTCCCCGTGATTGTGATCACGGCGGAGGACTCAGCGGAAAATGAGGTGAAAGCCTTTGATCTTGGAGCCTCAGATATTATTATGAAGCCATTTGAGCCGTATGTGGTCCACCGGCGTGTACAAAATGTTGTGGAGCTGAATTTAAGAAAACTCAATCAGCAGGAGATCATTGATGCTCAGGCAGAAAAGCTCCGGGAGTCCAATTCAACAATGATTGATGCCCTGTCCTCGATCATTGAGTACCGCAGTGTGGAAACCGGACAGCATATCCACCGTATCCGTCTGTTTACGGAAGCTCTTCTGACCGATGTAGCCGGACGATACCCGGAATATGGCCTGGACAGTACAAAGATCGCCATGATTGCCAGCGCGTCGTCCATGCATGATATTGGAAAGATCGCGATTCCGGACAGCATTTTAAATAAGCCCGGGCGGCTGACAGATGAAGAGTATGCGATCATGAAAACCCATACGACAAAGGGCTGTGAGATGCTCGCCAGCCTGGACCGCATGAGTGACCGGGAGTATCTTTCGTATGCCTATAATATATGCCGTCATCACC
Source organism: uncultured Eubacteriales bacterium (assembly GCA_949292795.1). GTDB lineage: Bacteria > Bacillota > Clostridia > Lachnospirales > Lachnospiraceae > Catenibacillus. The sequence continues at coordinate 3,513 of CASFBR010000039.1, read as the reverse complement.
ATGAGCGCTGGGACGGCCGCGGCTATCCGGACGGCCTTAAAGGCGGGGAGATTCCCCTTTGTGCGCAGGTTGTCGGTATTGCGGACTGCTATGACGCGCTCACAAGCGACCGGGTATATAAAAAAGCATTATCGCCGGAGCAGGCCTATAATATGATTTTAAACGGAGAATGCGGGGCATTTTCTCCCGATCTTCTGGAATCGTTTAAAGAGGTGCGGGCAGAGTTTGAAAAGCTTAGCGCCGCATATTCGGATAATCAGCCGCAGCCGAAAAAGCTTTATCCGGAGCGGCCGGAACGGAAGGAGACGCCGGATAAGCGGCCTCAGACAGCACGTCACCGGTATTTTGCGCTGCTTCAGTATATGGACCGCACGGTTGTGGAGCTTGACTGCACGGAGGGCTATTATCATGTTGTTTATCTGTCGGATCCGCTGTTTGCCCCGCTAAAGACAGAAGACCGTTTTGAGACGGCGTACAGCCGGTTTGTCCGCGCAGCGGTGACGCCCGAGGATCAGCATGGCCTGACGGAAGCGCTGACAAAAAAAATCGAAGCCTTTTTTCACAACGGCCTGCTTCGGTTCGAGCGCAGCTTCCGGATACGCAGGGACGGCGTGGATATACCCTGCGAGGAGACATGGCTTCGGGTGGATGCGCAAAATACCCATCAAAAGCGCGCGCTGCTCGTATGGCGAATCGGCACAGTTTTAAGTGCCGGGAGCGATAATGCTCCGGAAATATCTGCAAAAGCGCAGCTATTGCCGTCAGATGGCGGCCGGAGGGAAGAATTTGATACACTGGGAGGGCTGGCGCTTTTACACTACGATCAATGGCTGACGATCGTGCATGTCAGTCCATGGTTTAGTACGGTGCTCGGCTATACGCCGCAGGAGCTTAACGCACAGAGCCGCGGCCAGCTGGCGCGTCTTGTTTTTCCGGAGGATGTCCGGCATGTCCGCAAGCTGCTGACAGCACAGCTAAAGAAAGGGAAAACCGCAGAATGTGAGTTTCGGATGCTGTGCAAAGACGGCTCAAAGATATGGGTGCACGCAAAGGGGGCCCTCATTTTAGATTCGGACGGCGAAAGCTATCTTCAATGTATGGTTATGGATGTTTCCCACATGGCGGCGGTACGGGATGAACTGGAAAAAATACTCAAACGCCATGAGATCATTATGGCGCAGTCCAATGATATTATTTTTGAATGGGATGCGGCCGGCGATCATATGACGTATTCCTCCAACTGGGAAAAGAAGTACGGCTACCGTCCGGTCAGCGGGCATTTTTGCGAAGCGCTGCCCCAAAAATCCCATATCCATCCGCAGGATATTCCGGCAATCCGGGAGATGATGAAGGCGCTTAAAGAAGGGCCGGTATACCGGGAGCAGATTTTCAGGCTGGCAGATAATGACGGGCGTTACCGCTGGAGCAAAGCGCGGGCAACCTCCCTGGCCGATGAGCAGGGCTGTGTTTATAAAGTGGTCGGGCTGCTGATGGACATTGATGCCGAGCGCCGTGCTGTGGCAGTTTTAGAGGAAGAGGCTCAAAGAGACGGACTGACCCGGCTTTATAATAAAAATGCGGGCCGGCATAAAATCGAGGCCATTCTGGCAGATATGGACCCGGAGGAGCTTGGAGCCATGCTTATTATCGATATGGATAATTTTAAGCAGATCAACGACAGCTACGGCCATCTGTTTGGTGATTCCGTGCTCCGGGCATTTGCAGGGGAGCTCGGAAAGCTGTTTCGGGCCGGCGATATTCTCTCCCGTATTGGCGGCGATGAATTTTTAGTTTTTATGGGTCATATTCCATCGCCGAAGGTCGCGCAGGAACGGGCCGGCTTCATCATTGATGCCTGTCACCGGATTTTTTCAGAAAATCAGGTCGCTTTTGATCCGTCGTGCAGCATCGGCATTGCTTTAGCGGGTCAGGACGGACATACTTACGAGACATTATTTAAAAAGAGCGATATGGCTCTGTATCTGGCAAAATCAATGGGAAAAAATATTTTTGTCATGTACCAGGAGCGGGACGGCAAAGGGCCGGTGCAGGGATTTACACCCGGACATTCGGCCAGCACAATGATCGAATCTTTTGAATCTCCGAAGGATACATTGTTTAAGCTGGTTACAAAGGCGGCCGATGTGCTGTATCGTTCACCGGACATCGATCAGGGTATCCGGGATGTGCTGGCAGCTGTGGGACAGACGCTGGATGTGAGCCGGGGATATATTTTTGAAGAATCGCCGGATGGCAGCTTTGTCACAAATACTTATGAGTGGTGCGGACGTGGGATTACTTCTAAAATGGATGATTTTGCCGATTATCCATATGAACAGTTCGGCGGCCGGGATAATTATATACGTCTGTTTGATGAAAACGGTATTTTCGTATGTCCGGATGTGGATCAGCTGCCGGAGTATTACCGCCGGCTGCTTGGCGATGGAAAAATCAAAGCCGTTTTCCAGTGCGCGCTTTTAGACGGCAGCCATTTCCGCGGATTCATCGGCTTTGATGACTGCCGGATATTAAGGCTTTGGAACCCGGAGCAGATCGAAAGTGTCGGAACGATCGCAAAAATACTGTCTGCCTGCCTGACGCAGAGGACATACAATAAAGCGAATGATAAAATGAAAAAGGGAGAAGCGGTATGAGAATTGCATTAAACGATCAGTGGTATTTTACACCGAAATTTTGTGAGGAGTTACTTCAGGGCGGCTGCCTGGAAAAGATGGGGTATCAAAAGGTGCGTATCCCGCACACGGTTTCCATGATGGAGACGAATTATTGTAATGAAAAGGATTATCAGATGGTCAGCGGTTATGTGTGCGAGCGAATGATCCCGGGAGCCTGGGCCGGCCGGCGGATCGTCCTTATTTTTGAGGGAGCAGCCCACGAAGCGTCAGTTTATTGTAACGGACAACTGATCTGTACGCATAGCTGCGGCTATACAGCCTTTGAGGCAGATGTTACGGAAGCGGTAAGCTTTGATCAGGTCAATCGGTTTGCCATCCGTCTGGATAGCCGGGAGAATTTAAATATACCGCCTTTTGGCAACGTGATTGATTATATGACTTTTGGCGGGATATACCGGCCGGTGTGGCTGGATGTGAGGGAGCCCGTCCATTTTACCGATGTTTTTGTCCGGGGAGATATGGACGGCCTTATGGAGGTATCTATGGAGGCTGCCGGTCCGGAGAGGTGTACCGTAAAGGGAACGCTTACAGATATGGAGGGAAATGTGGCAGCGGCAACAGAGGAGATGGCATATACAGGCTTTTTCTCCCTGAGGGTGAATCCGGTGAGCCTGTGGAGTGTCTCAGATCCTTATCTGTACACTTTAAGACTGGAGCTGATCAAAAATGGTGTTGTTTCCGATTGCAGAACCGTTCGTTTTGGCTTCCGTACGGTGGCATTTAACGCGGAAGGCTTTTTCCTTAACGGCAAACGGATCAAGCTCAGGGGATTAAACCGTCATCAAAGCTGGCCTTATATCGGCTATGCGGCGCCGGA
>CASFBR010000038.1 GCA_949292795.1 uncultured Eubacteriales bacterium | reverse complement strand
TCTTTATGAGTCGGATATGTATACAGCAATGATCGAGCGGATCAGCCGCTGGTATCAGGAAGGTCTTGTGTATACCGATGGCGCAGTGACTCAGGATGATACGACAACGGCAATGTCCGGCGGCAATGTTTTCTGCTATTTCGGCCAGGGAAAGAGTGACCCGGAGGTTGCTGCTCTTGAGATTGAAGGTATGACGGACCAGGAGCTGATTTTTCTGCCGCTGTTCCATGCAGAGACGCTGACAAGCAATGTAAACATTTTTGGCTTTGCGGTGCCTTATACAGCTAAGGAGCCCGAAGCTGCCGTACAGTTTATTAATCTTATGATGACCGACCCGGAAGTGACAAATCTTCTTTCTTATGGCGAGGAAGGCGTGGACTATGTGGTTGAGGACGGCGTTGCCAAATATCCGGAAGGCGTTGACGCTAATTCCGTTGGTTATCATTCTCAGAGCTTCCTTTTTGGAAATGAGCTTCAGGCATATCCATGGGATGGCTCCACACCGGAGAATCAGGAAAATGCCATGGATTTCTATATGAACCGAATGGAAATTCCGGAGTATTTCGGATTTGTGGCAGATACCGATGCCATTACAAATGAGATTACCGCATGCTACAATGCGACGCTGGAGTACCGCCCAACGCTGGAATGCGGCAGCGCTGAGGATTGGGAGCAGTCATTGGCTGATTTCCGCCAGAAGCTTAAAGACTGTGGTATTGATAAGATTATAGAGGCTTACCGGGAACAGGGGGCTGCTTTTCTGGAAAGCAAATAAGAGGAGCAGATAAGGCAGATAAGCTTAAGTAAGAGTGACAGATAAAGAGAAATAAAGAAATAAATAAGGAGAAATAAAGAAAGAAAAACAGATAAAACAGATTCAGGGAAGCTTGTTTAGGCTTCCCTGAAATTTTTGTTGCAGTAGCAGAGCAGCTGTACAGATCGGTGCTTTTCGGTCACAGCAGGCCCGGCTTCATTGACGACATGGTCAATCCCCACATAGCCGTTTAAGTGGAGATCGAAGGTATTGTGGAGAACGACATTTTCGCAGTCCGGCACTTCCACGGCACTGTGGCAGACGACCGGGGCATCGCGGTGATAGGTGTAAACGCCGATGCACCAGCCTTCAAAGCAGCGTACATGTTCTGCGACCTTTAAGGAGGCATAGCCATTGACCGTATGATCATGGCTCATCCAGGCATCCTGACAGGGCGCATCGTAAGGCGTTTCGCTCTGATACATGTACAGGCGGCCATGATCACCATTCCACAGGGTCTGGTATTCAAGGAAATGTTCAACCATAAGCGCATACATTGTCACAAACCTGCCATTAATGATGATGCCGTTTTGTGCGGTATTTTTATCCCATCCCACCTGACTGGTATGGTCTGCACGCCATATCCACAGGTTATCACCAATGACATGGCTGCGGTTGATGGTGAGACAGTTTTTCGTCTGTGCGGGTAACGGTGTCGGTGCGCCGCCTACCCGGAAATAAATGTCGCTGAGAACGGCCGGCGGTTCACTTAATATGTTTTCGATTTCGTCATTGGATTCAGAAACCACGCAGCCGTCCGTGCCGGCACCGGCGCCAGCTATGATACGTCTGCCTGTGCCGGCATCAGGGGCGGTTACAGCGCTGCCGCAGGGCCCGCCGGTTTTTGATGGCCCTGTGCTGCGTCCCACAACAAGGAGGTTGTCGGAGCATACCGGCCCGGCATCAAAAAGAATACCGGCGATGATCGTGCCGGGTACATCATCGGTTTCCATACAGGTATTGCCATTGCAGGACAGAAGTGTTGCCAGGCCCAGCCCGAGGATGACGGTACCCGGTCTTGTCACCTGTATGGGTGCATCCAGGGCGTAAATACCCGGTGTCAGGAGCAGATGCTTTCCCGCAGATAAAGCGGCATTGATGGATGCGGCGGTGTCGGCATCCGGCCGGGCAACGTGGCAGTCCTTCAGAGGGATAAACTGTCCGTGTACCGTACCGGTGTTCCAGGAGACACCGCGGCTGTCCCTGCGCAGGGCAGGCACAAAAATGCCGTAGCCTTTTGCTTCATCGTACATAAGAAAGGGCTTTTCCTGAATTTCAGGCACTGTGTCAAAGCATGTGACCGGGGTCCTGGGCCAGCTTCCTGCGGGCGGCTGAGTAAATTCGGTTCCCATAAAGACCTGATTCCAGCCATAGGTTTTGATGTTTTTAACAGATGAATTTCGGGTAAGCCATTGCTGCTGGGAGCCGTGATCTGCGGTTCCTTTTACGATCGAATCGCCGAGAAATCCGCCGCTTGTATAACCGTCATTTTCATGGAGATACAGGTTTTGGTCGATTTTTACACGGCGCATGGGCGAGGCCTGCGAAACCGCCCATAATGTATCTTCGAGTATTTCTATATTTTCAACGCTTCTCCAGAAATTTGCCAGTCCGTGATTTTTATCGCCGTCGGGATTCCAGAGCGCAGTGCAGCGGATTGCTTTAAGCTTTGTATCGGTCGGGTAAAGACCAAGCCCTGCAACCTGAGTAAAGAAGCCGACATTCATTTCAATATCATCATAATTTCCCGGTTTAAAGAAAAGTGCATAGCGCTGATTCGTAAAATGGCCGGCCCGCTGCTGAAGGTCGACCGCCCTGATGGCAGCCGCAATTTTGGCGTGGTCATCCTCCGGTGAAAATATGAGGACATTGTTTCCAAAAAGCCCGCTGCAAAATGCGCGGATGCTGAACGGCTCGTCTGCCGGGGCTGTCTGCGTTTGTTTTTCCATAATCGTTCCCTCCACCTGGTGTACTGATATGTTTTTTATTTCACAGAAAACAGTGCGCCTGTGAAATAAAAATGCTCCGCCCGGGATGCGCACGCGCGCGATAAAAAATTGCCGCTAAAGCGGCCGCGTCCGGCGCTTAAGCTTTGCAGGCGGAACGCTTTGCTCTATTGTATCAGGGTACAGGCTGTTTGTGAATAGAGAAAAATCGTATTTTGAAAAGCTTTGAGGATTTTTAATATCCACCAAAAAATCTTTCCTGTAAAATGCTTTAATATTAAAAATCTATAAGAAATAAAACTTTTTAATCTTAAAAAACATGTATTTTTCTGATAGCCGGATTGTGTATGATAATAGCATACAGATACGGGCGGCATGTATGCGGCGGGGAGCTGCCGCTGCGGCCCTGGGTAAAAGAAGGAGGAACATGTAATGAAGGGAAAGCATTTAACGGCATTAGGGTTGGCCGTCATACTGGCGGCCGGAAGCCTGTCGGCCTGCGGAAGCAGTGAAGGCGCAGGCGAAGGAACGCAGAGCGTACAGGAGAACGCAGAGCGTACAGGAGAGCGCGGCAGCGGATGAGAGCACGCCGGCCGATGAAGGGACGGCTGCCGGGGAAAGTGAAGCAGCCGGGGCGGACGAGAGCTCAGACGCCGGGAGCACATCATCGGAGGAGACTGGCGGGGCTGAGGCTGCTGACGGCAGTAAAGCTTCGTATAATGTGACCTGGGATGATATGGCCGATGTGAAGATGGTGCTCATTGCTCCGGGGGCAATTCCGCCGGGACTGCCGGAGGTTGAGGCCGCAGTCAATGAATTGACGGAAAGCCAGATCAATACCCATGTGACGATTGAGATGCTGGAGATGGGTAATTATATCCAGCAGGTCAGCCTTAAAATGTCATCTAATGAGCAGGTGGACCTTTTAATGACCTTCCCGGGCGGCTCAGCGACCTTTTCTGCCATGCAGAGCCAGGGACAGCTCATGG
>CASFBR010000037.1 GCA_949292795.1 uncultured Eubacteriales bacterium | reverse complement strand
GAAAAGTGCTGGCAGGAATGAGATTGACCGAAAGCGCCAGCCAGACGCCGCCTATATGGATCAGTGTTGTTATGCAGATGCAGCCGATGCTTGTATTTAAGTGAAATCCTCCGGACAGGCAACGAAAGCTACTGAAAATTAAAGTAAACAGCAATGTTTCTTCAAATATCCCAAACAGTGCGGAGATCATAAAGATAATCACAAAAAGTCCTGTCTGATGAAGAATGTTCTGAAATCCAAGAATCATTTTCAGATGATCAATTTCAGACAATGGGATATACTTTTCATAGATGGCAGTAAGTTTGACGGAGATATTTTCCAGCATAATATTGTCCTCCCCAAATAACTGTGCAGACAGATTCGGATTAAATCCGCCCAAGGCTGTGTATTGACTGTGGCTCTTATCCATTATATACCGGATGCGTCTGCTGCAGCAGAAAAATGTTTAAACGTTGCATTTTTCTGCGTGAACGCAGATGTACGCATTTTTGTGTCTTTCCAGAAGAACGCAGTTTTTGTATAATAAAAGCAGTAAGGGAACCTTTTAGGAAGTGCCTTTATTATGGTTTGATAGACGGGGGAGATAAAGGTGATTGATATTTATATTTGCGAGGATCACGCGAGGGAACGGGAATGGATTCGCAATAAAATTGAAAATATTATCGCTATGGAACAACTGGATATGGAAATTGGCTGGACAGGAGCAGACCCGCAGGCATTGCTTCAAAAAGCATCGGAGGCAAAAAATTGCGGATTGTATTTTCTTGATATTGACCTGAATCTGGCAGCGATGAACGGTCTTTATCTTGCTCAGGAAATACGAAAGCTGGAGCCAAGGTGCTTTATTGTGTTTGTGACATCCCACGGAGAAATGAGTACCCAAACCTATGCTTATAAGGCGGAAGCTCTGGATTTTATTGTGAAGGAAGCACCGGAGCACATGGGGGAGAGACTTCGGGAGTGCCTGCTCTCTGTCAGTGCCAGATATGGCAGCGGAAGCTGCGAGCATAAAAAGATATTCAGCGCATCGCTGCCGGATGGGCGGATCGTGCAGATGCCTTTTGAAGAGATTATCAGCATTGAAACCTGTCCGGACAGCCGGAGACTAATTTTATATTCCGAAAAAAGACGGCTGGAATTTCGTGGGACAATCACAGACACAGAGTGTGTGCTGGATAAACGTTTTTTCCGATGTCATCGGTCGGTGATCGTTAATCTTGACCATGTAAAGGAATGGGATATGCGAAAGAAGCTTTTGATTATGGATAATGAAAACATCTACCCGGTATCGATCCGCGAAACCCACCGCCTGACGGAGCTGTTCCGGAAACGTGTTTGCGGCGGCGCGGATTAAGAAACGAGGTGAAGTACTTTGAGTATATTTCATAAAAAATTTTCTGTTAAAAAAACCTCTGCCGGGAAAACTTCCGTGCCTGCCTTTGACCCTGAACGGCAGAGGCCGGTCATTTATTCCAGTATATGTACCGGTGAAAAGCGTGCGGGTTTTGAGGACAAAAAGACCGGAAGGTTTGAGGAGATCATGCTGATTTGCTCGCAAAAGGATATGGATGAATTTTGCCGGGTGTGCGGATTGAAGGAAGCAGACATTCCGGTCAGATATTAACAAAGTGGTTTAAAGTGATTCAAAGCTATTTAAAGCTATTTAAAGCTATTGGGCTGCCGGAAGCTTCCGGCAGCCCAATGCTTTAAGTATTTCTAATGCTTTAAATATTTCTAATAATTTAAGCATTTCTGAGGCTTTAAGCATCTTTATAGATTTAAGTATCTTTATAGCTTCAGTCATCCACATCAAAATTTTCAATGACGCTTTTCTTTCGCTCAGGTCTGGAATCGCCGTGGCGCACAAAGCACATGGTTACAAAAGCCAGTGATGAGAACACGACCGCATAGGGAAAGAGGATGCGGTAGGATACATTTCCCAACAAAAAACCGGAAAAAACCGGAGTGAATATCTGGGCGGCCATGGAAAATGTGTAGTAAATGCCGGTATATTTTCCAACATCGCCGCCCTTGCACATTTCAACGACCATAGGCAGGGAGTTGACACCAATGGCGGCCCAGCCGATGCCGATGCAGGCAAAGCCAATGTTAATGGCCGGATGATAGCTGGTGAAGAAAAAGGCGCCAAGATAACACAGTGTCATCAGGATAATGCCGCCGCAGATGGTTTTTTTGCGGCCAATGCGGCTGGAAATTATGCCGATAGGGATGTAGCTGATAATGGCAGCAACGGTGGCAACCATAAGGCAGTTGGCGAAGCCGCCGCCCTGAATATCCCATACAACGCGGGCATATCTGGAAAATGCCGTTGTGACTGCATTATAGGCCGTAAACCACAAAAAGATTGAGATCAGGATAAAAATCAGGCTTTTGCGCACATCCGGGTCAAGCTTTGTATTTTGCGCGCCGGCAGAAGCTTCAGAAGCGGAGCTTTTGGACGCACGGCCTTTGCCGGCGGCGTCTGTATGTCCATGCTGCGGAGTATCATGTTCGGCTTCCATCTGTTCCGGAAATTCACGGATGAGCTGGGCTGCGATTTTGTTTTCGCGGATGGTGGCCACGAGAAGGATGACGGCAAGCGCCATAAGAGCGGCTACGGATATGAATAAAGGTACATAATCCGGGCGGTCGGCATCGCTTACCAGCAGGGAGATCATCATCAGCGAATAGACGCCGCCCACAGCGCCCATAAGATTAATGACGGCGTTGGCTTTGCTGCGCAGCGGCTTTGGCGTCAGGTCCGGCATCAGCGCTACGGCCGGGGAACGGTAAAATGCCATGGACAGCAGTGTCAGCCCCAGTGCTGCAACAAACAGGATCAGATTATTTGTGTCATCGGCCACCGGCATAAGGATCATAAAGATTACAGCGGCAATGGTGCCTCCGATGATAAAGGGCGTGCGCTTTCCGAGACGGGTGTGGCACCGGTCGGAGAGAACGCCGAAAAAGGGCAGTAAAAATACAGCAAGTACATTATCCATGGCCATGATGGCGCCGATGAGCGTTTCGTTGAGATGAAACGAATTTTGCAGGATTAAAGGAATGATGTTGTCGTACATCTGCCAGAAGGCGCTGATGGATAAAAAGGCAAAGCCGATGAAAAAGGTGCGTTTATAATTAAGCTTCATTGAAGATTCCTCCTGATTTTAACCGATGGGCGGTTCGATTTTTCCGGCTTTCGCCGCAGCTTGCATAGCTTTTTTGACTTTCGCCGCGGCCTGCCGGGAAATTTTACATACGCGGCGGTCATAAGTAAGCAGGCCGTTTGTTTCCTCCTCGATGTCTGTGAGCTGGGTGTATACGGCGGCGCATAGCCCCTGACGGATGAGCGGCTGTATATCCTTTAGCAGCAGCCGGACAAATGCTTTTTCAAATTCTTCACAGGCGTGGAAGGTATGGTAGCCATAGGCTTCGCTGCGCATACTGTGCCTGCGCACCTGGTAGACATATCCCCCGTATTCGGAAAGCACATAGGCGCGGGCGTCCGGCACGGCAGAGAGCTTGCGAAAATAGTTGTGGACGCTTTTAAAATCGCCGGTCTTGTGATCAAACCATCCGCTTGCGGAATCGATGAGCCGTCCGGGGTCAGCGCTTTTGATGAGCTCCGTCACAAGCTCGGTGTCAAATTGTCCCCAGCCCTCATTAAAAGGTATCCATGTCATAATTGACGGAAATTGGCGCAGAAGCAAAAGCGTCTGAGCACATTCTCTTAAAAATTCATGGCGGCCCCGGGGATCGGTACGGCCTGTAAGGATATATTCAAGCTTCCCGTTAGGGGTAAGTCCCGGCATTTTCCGGTCGAAAACGCGGCTTAGGAACCGTTCGGGGACACTTGGGGTACTGCGTTTTTTGGGCCCGGGAACGCAAAGCAGCGTCGGCAGGTAGGTTAAGACAGCCGGCATATAGTGATCGCCGCCGTTGACCATATCCTGCCAGACAATCATTCCGAGACGGTCGCAGTGATAATACCAGCGGCGGCATTCGATCTTGGCATGTTTGCGTATCATATTAAATCCAAGCTGCTGAGCTTTGTGAATGTCATAAATGAGTGCTTCGTCGGATGGGGCTGTATAGAGCCCGTCCGGCCAATAGCCCTGATCCAGAACACCGTTGAGGAATATGGGCTCATGGTTTAGGCATATACGGGGAATACCGTGGTCATCATGCTCAATCGAGAAGCTGCGCATGGCAAAGTAGCTGTAAACAACATCTGTGCCGGAAGTGATGACTGCCGGATAAAGATAAGGCGCGTCCGGCTGCCAGCATTTAGGTGCCGGAATATCCAGTGTTATTTTTAAAGAACCAAATTCCCGGTCAATGATGGGTGTCTGCTGATGAATACTGTGGAAGATACCGTCCGGTCCGGCGATGCATGGCGGGTAAACCCTGACGCGGACCATGGGGGAAACACTTTTATTTTTTTCGCGTATAATAAGCGTGACCTGGTGGCGGTCGTAATCCGGCTCCAGATGAAGCATGGAAATGTGACGTTTTGGAACGGTTTCCATCCACACAGTCTGCCATATACCGCTTTGGGCGGTGTAGTACATGCCGGAGGGCGAAAGCTTTTGTTTACCTCTGCTGTGATAGGATGTATCTGAAAAATCCTGTACCCGGACGGTGAGCCTGAGATGATTTTTTCCGGGGGCAAGCCACGGTGTCAGATCGATTTCAAAAGGCAGATAGCCGCCCACATGCTTTCCGGCGAAATGTCCGTTGATATAGACCATGGCACACTGGTCGACGGCTTCAAAATGCAGGATGCGGCATGTCCCCGGCACATGATTTTCAATATCGATCGTGCGCTCATACCACAGATATTCACAGGGCTTTAGATGGCGCTTTACGCCGGAAAGCGGACTCTCCGGGGAAAAGGGAACAAGGATCAGCCCGTCAAATTCTTCCGGATATTTTCCTGAAGCGGTGATGGCGTAACGCCAGTAGCCATTGAGAATATCATAATTTTCCCGCTGCATCTGAGGGCGGGGATATTGTTCAAGAACATGGTTCGTGTCAAGCTTTTCTCCCCATACGGTTTCAAGGACAGCGCCCGGTTCCCGGCGGACATGGCCGCCTTTTGGCAGGGCATTGATCATATCTTTAATGTTCATAAAGGTTTTCCCTCCGTTCCCCGTGATGGCTGTGAAAGGCTGATAACGCCCCCACAGCCTGATGTGATGTTTCGTCCGCAGTTTAATGCGTAGACAGGTTATCTTTATTATATGCAATAACTATGAAACAATCAATAAATAATCGAATATATTTCAATCTGTTTTGGGGAAAATGCACAAAAATATAGATGCTTATCTTGCGGACATGTCAATTTCACGCTATGATTGAAAAAATAGAGCGTTATGTCGCACGATCTGAATGATTATAGTATTTGGAATATTGTATATTCGTATAGAGATGGAGAGATAAGCGGTTATGATTCCTGAATTTTCTTATCATGTTACCAATCATTTTAAAAAAGATGTTCATTTTGAACCGGAGGCGGCGCTGGTCTATATTATTGACGGCGCCTGTGATCTTGTGATGGATGAGCAGCGCTGGTCGTTTACAGTGGATGAGCTGGTATTTATCCCTGCCTTTCATCGTCATGAGTGGATATGTCCAGGTAAGGTGCTGGCTGGTGTGGTGACGATTTCAGAGAAAGCTTCAGAGCAGCTGGAAAGCTCGGATAAATATGTGCTTCATTGCAATAGTGTCTCCGGAGACGGGAAGTTGTACGGCAAGCTTAAAAAATTATTTCGGGATATTATTTATGAATATACGATCCGGGGACAGACATTGAATATAAGAAAAAAGGGATTATTTTATTTGCTGGCAGATGAACTGTATCTGAATTTTGCCCAGTCGCTCCCCGTATCCTCTCCGGAAAGCCCTAACTTCCGGGAGGAATCTATGGAGCGCGTGCTTACCTATATTCACCGTCATTTTTTTGAGCCTTTGACACTGGAGGAGACAGGAAAGCTTTTGTATATGTCTCCTACGGTTTTTTCCAGATATTTTAAAAAGACTCTCGGTGTCACATTCGCACACTATCTTTTTGAATTGCGCATGTGTCATGCCTGCGAGCAGCTTTCTTATACACGCAGAAAAATTACAGATATTGCGTTGGACTGTGGTTTTTCCACAGCTTCTGCTTTTAACAGGGCATTTAAAAAATACTGTTTACTTTCTCCGGCGGAATACCGGAGCTTAAACAGTCCGTCTGTCGAACCGGAGATGTTTTTAGCAGGGAGCGAAGCAAGCAAAGAAGATGAAGAAAACACGCGCGTACTTCGGCGTTTTCTGGAAGAACGGACAGCGGTAAGTACGGAAGGACGCATACTAAAGCAGGTATCCGCAGATGTGACAGTATACCAGTCTGTGGAGAATGGATGGAATAAGGCACTAAACGTGGGAACGGTGGCAGAATTGAGCTTAGGTGTGTATCAGCAGCATGTGCTGCGCCTGAAGGAGTATCTTGGCATACGATATATTCGTATAACGAATATTTTTGCACCTCCTGCCTGTTTTTATTCCGGAGATGGCGGAAACCGTGTCTGTTTTAATCTGCTGGATCAGGTTCTGGATTTTCTTGTGGATCACAGGCTCAGAGTCATTATGGATATTGGCGTTGGAAACGCATCTGCTTTGCGGAATGGATGTTCAGGGGATTGTGAAATGAAGCCGCAGCCGTTATTTTACAGGCTTACAGAGGCCTGCGGACTGGCGGAGCGTTTGCT
>CASFBR010000036.1 GCA_949292795.1 uncultured Eubacteriales bacterium | reverse complement strand
GCTTGGTGACGGCTCCTCATGGGAGGTTATCTCTCAGAGTGTTGTGGGAAGCAATAGTCAGGACTACTGCTATTCTCTTGCCAATTCCGCATATGTCATGATTCCGGATCAGGCTTCTGTGGATGCAGCGAAAGCGAAAATTCAGCAGGTACTTAACGGTGAGACGATTACCGATGCCAGTGAGTCCACTGTTGTAACAGAATAAGATATATCGGCGGAAAGCCTAAAATGCCGCACACCGGAAAGCTACCGGCTTTCCGGTGCAGCGGCATTTTTTTAAAATTTTTTGTGAAAGCTCCATGTGGCGGCGGACTGTCAGTGCATGTCTGTATGTAATGGCAGCTGAACATCAGACGGCCGGAGGCTGTGTGCACACAGCAGTTGATTTTCATACATAGTGATGCCGCGCTGTGTGTATGCAGCAGTTGATTTTCACATATGGCAATGCCGCGCTGTGTGCATACAGCAGTTGATTTTCATATATGGCAATGCCGCGCTGTGCGCATGCAGCAGTTGATTTTCATATATGGCGATGCCGCGCTGTGCGCGGCATGTTGGTTTTATAGGACAATGATTCCTTATTACCAGGAAGCTGTACTCCTGTAAATTAAAAATGTTGCCCTTACATCTATGTATTGTAGAAAATGTGTGTATTAGAGTAATGAGATGCAGAAAAAGAATTTTGTGAAAAGCTCTTTTTGCGAAAATCCTGTAAAATGAGATTTTTGTGGTTTACCTTGTCACAAAATCCCAATTTGTGGTGTTTCCAGTTTAGCAGGATTTTTATTCAGCCCGAAAGTGAAAGGAGGGGCGGACATGGCATTAGAGGAAGAAAAACAAAAGGCTGAGGGAAATTCTGAAGAAAAACAAAAGACATCCATTGATGAGGGAGCGCAGGATGATATTTTAGACGAAAACGATCCCGAGGATGCCCTGCTGATAAAAGCTCTTCAACGATATGATGATGAAATGCTTGACCAGCTTTTCAGCCAGTCTGATGATGAGAAGCCTGTCCCGCTGTCCGCAAAAGGCCACGAGCAGATTCAGGAATTATTTTCCCAATGGCTGGGGCCGGAAAAGGCAAAGCTTATGCTGGAGAAAGAGGATGCTGCTTACCAAAATGAATTGCGGCGCTGGAAAAACATCCGGCGGCAGCGTCGGCTTGCCCGCGTCCGCAGATGGAGCAGCGCCGCGGCCGCCGCACTGTTTGCTGTTATCCTTGGTACATTGGGCATGCAAAGCTCATTAGCCTTTAAGCTGCCGGAGGTTGGCTTTGAGGCAATAGTCGGAAGCGAACGAACACGACTGACGGCGGAAACGTCTGAACAGGGCGGCGAAGCTGATGGGATTGACGTATATTATACCTTGGGAAAAGTCCTTGATGGGTATGAGTTGGTGGATGATATAGAAAATGAATATATCAAATATCAGGTCTTTCAAAATGCGTCAGGAAATATGTATTTTTTTTCTCAGCAAGTAAATACATCAGATATTTATGCAAATACAGAAACTGTACAAGGAGAAAATGTCGATACGATGTATGGTACAGCGTATTTATATTTGTTTGATGACAGAAATTCGATTGTTTGGAATTATCAAAATTATACATTTAAAATTGAAGGTGTGTTATCTAAAGAGGAGCTATTAAGTTTACTACAATCATTAATTAGGGAGGTATAAATGATGCGAAAAAAATGTTTAAAAGTTTTTGCTATGATTTTAATTTTTGTAATGTCATTTTCTATGACCTCATTTGCAGGAAATGAAACTATTGAAGATAACAATGATTTTATGGAAGATGAATACCATGTAGAAGGTACGCCTAATTTAACCCGTTGGAGCTATACAAATTCTGTTACACAAAATTTAAGCATTAATAACGGATCGGCAACAATGACTTCATCTGTTACCGGTTACAATGGAACCACAACTAAGATTGAAATCTATTTTTATTTGCAGAAATACTCTGGCGGAACCTGGAAAAACATTAAAACATATAAAGATACTGTTAATAGTTGGTATGCTGTTAAGGAGCACACCTATACCAGTTCCACAGATATTACTCACGGTTACAAATACCGTTTGCGCTGTACCTATTATGTATACAGCGGAAGCAGTTATGAACATTTCATGGAATACACAGACGAGAAATATTATTAATTTTCCTTCTTTAAATTCTGGCCATGTCCGATATGATTTAAAACGAAATATCATGCCCCTGGGGATGCGTAATCTGCGCATCCCCTTTTTGGAGCTTTTTGCTTTTAACGTTTATTTCATATTTTCTTGGGAAATGTTTGGTTAGTTATGGTACTGTTTGTTATCTGGAGAAAGCCCTTTGTATTGTGCTAATAGTGCTTTTAACTGTTCGACTTCCTGGCGTGCGGCCTCCGCTTCCTGGCGGAACTTTTCGGCTTCTTTATGGGCTGCTTCGAGTTCTTCCTGATGCAATTTTTGCTCATAGGCATACATTTGCCGATCATATTCCCGCATGTGGCATAAGTCCATCACCGCCTCGTCTGCTGATAATGTTTCCATTGTTGCTTCCACTTCTTTGAAAACGGCATCATTTTTGGCTAACATTTTTAATTCCTCCCATGTTTTGGCGGCAAACAACAGCCCCCATTTGTACAGGCCGCTGTCTCGGTCTTCCTGGGTTGCATTATGAATATGTTTTAATGATAGCACATTTAGAGCAAGATTGTCACTGTATATTCGATAGGTTTTTTTATCCATCAGCACATTTTGTGAGTAGAAAATATGTTCATCCTTAAAAAGTTGAAAATCAATAATAGAAATCTGAATGACCTTACAAGCTTTGCTATAACTGTCTCCGACTTTAAGCTGGTTATATAGCCGGCATAGATAGCTCAGCGAGCGCTGAATCCAAAAGCTTTGATACAGTACCTGCATTTCAAGATTAATTAAGCGGTTGTTGTTTAAAGTCAGACGAATATCGAGACAGACGTCTTTATCTTTTATTGCAGTTCCAAGAATAATGGGATTTTCAACATGAACAGTTTTGATCTGATCATCGGAAAGGCTGAGAAGTGCAGTTAAAAAGCCTTTAAGAATGGTTTGATTTTCCTGAAAAACGGCTTTAAACATGTAGTCGTTTTTCAGTGTATAGCGCAGTTTCCCGGAAAATGTCATAAGATTCCCCTTTGAAATAAAATTATTGGACGGGGCGCCTCGAAAATCCAGAACCGTTCATCGGAAAGCGGCTGTCCGGACTATGCCTGAACAATTCTGTTTTGATTGATATTTTTAGAATAGCACTTCTGAAAACAGACTTCAATCATTATCTATCGACAGTATTTTGCAGTAATCGGCTATATACAGACAAGGCCAGGCATCCGGAACGAGCGGGAATGCTCAGTTTTTGTGCTGACGATTGCTTGACTGAATTGTTACCAAACGTCCGCTCATAATCCGCATATTCGACTTTGCCATACTTCTTTGAAAATCTCATATCATTTTACTGTGTTTCCGGAGGCTTCCTTTTAGACACAATCGCTACAAACCTCCATGAATTTCCTGCAAAAACAGTCATTCTTATCCTTTACACCACTTGATATAATTGTGTATAATGTCCACAGAGTGGACATTATACACTGCGCATAAAGTGTCGATGTCCACAGGGCGCCGGCGCTGCCGGCGGTTTTATATCCCAACATCCTGGAGAGACGCTGGGAAAGGAAGCTATGAAAAAATTAATACGACCAGATACTATTTTGTCTTTGCTGTACCCGCCGAGATGTCCGATTTGCTGCGAGATTTTGAGCCCGGAGGATGGTCTGATCCATCCGCAGTGTGAAAAACGGCTGGTTTATGTGAATGAGCCGGTATGTTTGCGGTGCGGAAAACCGGTATACAGTCCGGTTCAGGAGTACTGCCTGGATTGCTCCAGAGGCCCGTCGGCCATTGACGGCGGCGCTGCGGTATGGGTGTACACAAAGGAGATGGCGGACTCGATTGCCCTGTATAAATATCAGGGAAAGCAGGAGTTTGCTTCATTTTATGTAAAGCGTGCGGTGGAGCGCTGCAGCCAGTGGATTAAAATGCATGAGCCGGAATGTATTACGGCTGTTCCATTAAACCGCAGAAAGCTGCGTATGCGGGGATTTAATCAGGCAATGCTCATTGCACAGGGAATTGGAAAGGCATTAAAAATTCCTGTGGATGGACAGCTTCTGGTGCGTTCGCGCTATACGGAACCGCAAAAGGCGCTCAGCCCTGCGCAGCGTCTGAAAAATCTTCAGAAAGCGTTTGGGCCGGGAAAAAATATACGATCCTATAAGCGTGTTCTTCTGGTAGATGACATTTACACCACAGGAAGCACAATGAAAAGCTGCAGCGAGGTTCTTAAGGCAAATGGCGTGGAAAAGGTGTGGATTTTAAGCCTGTGTATTGGCAGCGACTATTGATGGCGCTGCTTTGAAAGTTATTTTTTAAGATTTCTTTATTCTTAGGATAGAATAAATTAAAAAATGTCCTTTATAATAATGAAAATGAAAGAAATCGGTTGAGCGGATAGGATTCTTACTTATAGGATAAGTTTGCATAGAGCCGTCTGCCGGCCGGGAAATCCGGAAGCGGGCTGCTGCGTGCCGGATTTTATAGAGATTATGTAACGGAGGCTCGGTGATGAAGCAAAAAATACTGAAAATGAGTTATTTGGTATTTATATTATTTGCCTTAAAAATGATTGTTTATTATATAGCGGTGGACATACCTATTTTTACAAGTCTGTCTTACTGGGTAACGATGATTTTTTTCGGCTTGGCGCTGTTTCTGTACTGTAACAGCAGTAAACGCACAAGGAAAATCCTGGGCTTTGTGTATGTGATCTTTTCAATCGTTTTGTTTATCGATGTGATTTATTATAACTATTTTAATCAGCTTGTTTCGGTCAATCAGATATGGCAGATTAAAAATATCAAAGGCACGGAGGATAGTGTAAAATCAGCGATCCCGCTGATGAGCGTGCTGATTCTTATTGATATTCCGGTGCTTTGGTTTATCCGGCGGCGATTCAGACATCGCTTCTCAGAAGTCAGCGAGAAGCCGATCAGCAAAAAAATGCGGCGGTGGATCGCCTTTGGGCTTGTGTTCAGTATTATTATGATCGCTGTAAATCCATTTCGCCTTGTAAGCATCCAGAAGATCAACAGCACAGAGGCTGTGACGGTTCATGTAAAGGATGCGGTAGATTCAACGCTTGGAAAGGTGATTTATGACCGCAGTTCTTTAAGTACGATTCTTCAGAATAAATCGGTGTCCGCAGATGTAGTGAAAGAAGTGACGGATGAGATTGACGATAAGGCGGTCTCTGAAACGGAGGATAATACCGGGGATTCCGTAAAAACACGGAATTATAAGGACATCGGTGAAGGGATGAACCTTATTGTGATCCAGGTGGAATCCATGCAGAACTTTGTCCTGAACGCTGAATATGAAGGACAGGAGATTACTCCGAACCTGAATAAGCTTCTTGAAGAAGATACACTGTATTTTAATCATTATTATACAAATATGGGTAAAGGAAACACATCGGACGCGGAATTTTCTTCGCTGACCGGTCTTTATCCGGTAATTGAAGGCGCCAGCTATGATCTGTATGTGGATAACGATTTCCTGGCGCTGCCAAAGCTCCTTTCTCAGAAAGGGTATTATACCTGTGCGGCAATCGGCGACGATAAAGATTTTTATAACCGTGCCACAGTATATCCAAGACTTGGCTTTGACTATTTCTATAATGAAGATAATCTGGAAATGGACGAGATTTCCGGACTTGGATTGAGTGATCAGTCAATGTTTCGTCAGATGGCTCAAAATCTTTCGGAACAGGCAGAGCCGTTTTTCAGCTTTATTATTACGCTGACCAATCATTATCCCTATGTGCTTGACGAACCTTTAGAGGCAACGCTTAAGCTTAAGAGTGAAGATGAGGGCTCGATGTTTGGCGGTTATATGCAGACGATCCGTTATACAGACGAGGCGATCGGAGCCTTTATTGAGGCACTTAAGGCAGAGGGCCTTTACGATAATACGATCATTGTGATTTATGGCGATCATCACGGATTAAATTGCCTGGATGATGACAATTATGAGCGGATGACAGAATATCTGGGCTATGAATATGACTATGACACCATGCTTAATATTCCGCTGATCATTCACATTCCGGGACTTGGAAGCTCAGAGACAATCGAGACGGTCGGCGGTCAGGTAGACCTGCTGCCGACACTGGCAAATTTTTTTGACCTGGATTTAAGTGACAGTGTGACCTTTGGCCAGGATCTTCTGAATACCGATGAGGGCTTTGTTGCCACAGTTGCATATATGCTCCAGGGATCGTTTATTAAGGATGGCGTTTTATATGAAATTGGCCGGGATGGTACGTTTGAGAGCGGACGGGCGATTGATTTAAATACGCACGAGCCAACATCCATAGACGGACTGGAAGAATATTCTCAAAAAGCCGTTACCGTTACGGAAATGTCCAAATATATTCTTGAGCATAATGAGGCTGTGATGCCCATTGAGGAGTTTACCGGTATGATGGAGACGCTGGTAGCGGAGATTGAAAGCGAGGATATAAATTAAAAAATATTGCCGGTGAAAAGATACTGCAAATGAAAAATATATTCCAGGGCCGGCTTGCGGCCCGAAAGCAATAACGCGTAAACGGACAGATACCGTTTGCGCGTTATTGTTAAGCCGCAGCGTGTCGTTATTGCTGAGCCGCAGCGGGCTGTTATTGCTAAACCGCAGCGGGCTGTTATTGCTGAGCCGTAGCAGGTAGCTATTACTGAGCGTAGCGGACCGTTATTGCTGAGCCGGACTGAGCGCGCGATTGCCAAGTCCGGCTGAAACGCTATGGCTTAAGTGTTGCTTACATGTTGACGCTTAAGCCGGCGGCTCCGTTATTAAGCCGGGCCAAACGACTGTGTTTGTACGCTTTTATTGGAAAAATCATACCGCAACCCCTTGACGAATTTTGCCAGGTGTGCTATATTGGACTAGCTATGGAAGGCGGTCTTTTTTTTATGCCTAAAAATTAGACCATACAACATTTCATTAAAAAATAATATGGAGGTGGAAGTTGTGCGCGTTAAGATCACATTGGCATGTACAGAGTGCAAGCAGCGTAACTACAACATGACAAAAGAGAAGAAGGCTCACCCGGACAGAATGGAAACAAAAAAGTATTGTAGATTCTGCAGGAAACATACAATGCATAAAGAAACAAGATAACAGGGTAATTACAAGGAGTGAAATTTATGGGTGAAACTGCAGAAAAAGTAAAAAAACCCAGTAAGTTCAGCCAGATAAAGGCAGAATTTAAAAAGATTATCTGGCCTGATAAGCCGACGGCTGCAAAGCGGACGGTCGCTGTCGTTGTAATTTCCGTAATACTTGGAGTAATTATCGCGATTCTCGATTTTATCTTTAAGTATGGTATTGATTTCCTTATATCATTGTAGGAAATGGTGAGAATATGGCAGAAGCAAAATGGTACGTAGTCCATACCTATTCAGGCTATGAAAACAAGGTAAAAGCAAATATTGAAAAGTCCATCCAGAACCTTCACCTTGAGGATCAGATATTAAGCGTTGAGGTGCCCATGGAGGACGTTGTCGAAGTAAGAAATGGCCAGAAGAAAGTCGTACAGAAAAAGCTCTTCCCGGGCTATGTACTGCTCCATATGGACATGAACGATGAAACATGGTATGTCGTGCGCAATACCCGCGGCGTGACCGGATTTGTCGGCCCTGAGTCCAAAGCAGTACCTTTGACGGAAGCTGAGATGGCTAATCTGGGAATCCGCCCGGAACAGATCCAGATCGATTTTGAGGTTGGAGACACCGTTCAGGTGATTTCCGGCGTCTGGGAAAATACGGTCGGACAGATCAAGGCGATTAATATGAGCAAATCCATGGTAACGATCGGTGTGGATATGTTCGGTCGTGAGACTGCCGTTGAGATCAGCTTCTACGATATTAAAAAGATGTAACATTTTACAGACGGCTGTTGTCTGCAAGACAGCCGGTGGGAGGGAAATTCCCGCATTACCACAATATTCAGGAGGTGCCTAAAAATGGCAAAGAAAGTAACAGGCTATATTAAATTACAGATTCCTGCTGGTAAGGCAACACCAGCACCGCCAGTTGGTCCTGCATTAGGTCAGCATGGTGTCAATATCGTTCAGTTCACAAAAGAATTTAACGCAAGAACTGCTGACCAGGATGGCATGATCATTCCGGTTGTTATTACCGTATATAATGACAGAAGTTTCAGCTTCATCACTAAGACTCCGCCAGCAGCAGTATTATTAAAGAAGGCCTGCAAGATTCAGTCCGGTTCTGCGAACCCGAAGAAGACCAAGGTTGCTACCATTTCCAAGGCTGAACTGCAAAAGATCGCTGAATTAAAGATGCCGGACTTAAATGCTGCAAATATTGATTCTGCTATGAGCATGATCGCCGGTACAGCAAGAAGCATGGGTATCACAGTTGAGGACTGATGCGCTTAAGGTGAATTAAGCTCATTGCAAATAACCGTGGGAGGGTCGCTCCCGATATGACCACAAGGAGGATTTTATAATGAAAAAAGGTAAGAGATATGTTGAGGCTACGAAGTTAGTAGACCGCGCAAATCTTTATGATGTAGAAGAGGCAGTGGCACTTGTAAAGAAAGCCGCCAGTGCAAAGTTTGATGAAACAATCGAAGCACACATTCGTCTGGGTGTTGACGGCCGTCATGCAGATCAGCAGGTGCGTGGTGCTGTTGTATTACCTCACGGAACCGGTAAGACCGTGCGCGTTCTTGTATTTGCCAAGGGCGACAAGGTTGCAGAGGCAGAGGCAGCAGGTGCTGATTATGTTGGCGGTGATGAACTCATCCCGAGAATCCAGAACGAAGGCTGGTTAGATTTCGACGTTGTTGTTGCAACTCCGGATATGATGGGTGTTGTAGGCCGTCTGGGCCGTATCCTCGGACCTAAGGGCTTAATGCCAAACCCGAAAGCCGGTACTGTAACAATGGATGTGACCAAGGCTGTCAATGACATCAAAGCCGGTAAGATCGAGTACAGACTGGATAAGACAAACATTATCCATGTTCCGGTTGGAAAGGCTTCCTTCACTGAAGAACAGTTAGCGGACAACTTCCATACATTAATCGGCGCAATCATTAAGGCAAAACCAGCAGCAGCTAAGGGCCAGTACTTAAGAAGTGTCGTAATCACTTCCACCATGGGCCCTGGTATCAAGCTCAATACTGCAAAGCTTGCATAAAACTGCATGAAAGGCCTGCAAAGCGCGGTGTGGTCTGCGCCGGCGGAGCAGTGACCGGTAAATGAAAAATTTGTTGGTTTGTGATTGACAGCCACTATATATTATGCTATAATAGCGAACCGTAAGCTGCCAGAGACAGTAGGTGCCGTAAGGCATAAGTTGAAAACGCCTACCGAGGAAGATTATAAGCGTGCTCAGTGATGAGCGATTCTTATAGCGATAGAACCTCTTTGTCTTAAAGGCAAAGAGGTTTTTAATTTCACGGGAGCTGTATTTCTGTGGAATTAAAAAAATTCCGCGTTTCCTGTGCTATAAAGGCAGTGCCCACTGCATTGTGGGGTATTGATTTTATAAGGAGGTGCACCAAAATGGCAAAAGTAGAATTAAAGCAGCCGATCATCGAAGAGATTTCTTCTTTACTTGACGGCGCTCAGGCAATGGTTGTTGTAGACTACCGTGGTCTGACTGTTGAAGAAGATACAAAGCTTCGTAAGGCGTTAAGAGAAGGCGGCGTGACATATAAGGTATTCAAGAACACTTATATTAAGCGTGCCATCGCAGGTACAGAGTTTGAAGCTGTTGCCGCACATCTGGAAGGGCCTACTGCAATCGCAGTAAGCAAGGAAGATGCTACTGCTCCGGCAAGAATCCTGGCCGAAAACATTAAGACAATGCCGAATCTTGAGTTCAAGGGTGGCGTTGTTGCCGGCACATACTATGATGCAAAGATGATGGAAGTGATCGCAAGTATTCCGTCCAGAGAAGTTCTTCTTGGCAGACTGCTTGGCAGCATCCAGGCTCCGATCGCCAACTTTGCTCGTGTTATTAAGCAGATTGCTGAAAAAGACGACGCAGCTGCATAATGCTGCAATCCGATGTCCGGCTGCGGCCGGAGCATAGAAAATAACGTTGCTGTCCGGCAGACGGGACAGCCGCAAAAATGATTTGAAAATTGGAGGTAAAAATCATGGCAAAATTAACAACCGCTGAGTTTATTGAAGCTATCAAAGAGTTATCTGTATTAGAGTTAAACGAATTAGTAAAAGCATGTGAAGAAGAGTTTGGCGTATCTGCAGCAGCAGGCGTTGTTGTAGCAGCAGCCGCTGACGGTGGCGCAGCCGCAGAAGAAAAGACTGAATTCGATGTTGAGCTGACAGAAGTTGGCCCGAACAAGGTTAAGGTTATCAAGGTTGTTCGTGACCTTACAGGTCTTGGCCTTAAGGAAGCTAAGGAAGCCGTTGATGGCGCTCCGAAGGTAATCAAGGAAGGTGTCAGCAAAGAAGAAGCTGAGGACATCAAGGCTAAATTTGAAGCTGAAGGCGCTAAAGTTACAATTAAATAATTGTACGAAGCATAAAAATTTCGGGATACAGCCAATGGTTGTATCCCTTTTTTATTGCATAGGAAACTGCGTTCCTATGCAATAAAAAAGCTTCGCTTAAGATGCGCACGCGCGCGATAAGAAAATTGTCGCTAAAGCGACCGCGCTTGGCGCTTAAGTTCCGTAGGCGGAACTCTTTGTTCTGCGATACGTCCGGATGGCGGTGCTGCGTTCCGGCGTTGTCTGTCAGGAAAAGTAACGATTCAGCCATGCATCTCGCGTTGCTGAATCGTTACCAGAAAAAATGAATTTGTCAGAGAACCTTCCCTTTTTTTCGTTTTTGGTGTACAATCCTTGTGTAGAAGCGTTGTAGAGGAAGTTATCTGCCAAAATAACGAGGAGAGGAGTTTTTAGAATGGATAGTGACCGTCACAGACGTGTGAAAACGGTACTGTTGATCGTGATCGGTTTCCTGCTGTTGATTTTAGGAATGGTGATCGGTCTGCTGCTTGGCAGCGTGATCAACGATCATTCCCCGGGAAGCGGAAAGGAAAGCAGTGGCGCCGTTGTTCATATTTTAGATGATGTCAGTGAAACCGGGCAAAGCAGTTCCTTGAGTGTGCCGGATAAGGCCGGGGATGATGAACGTATGCCGGCTTCGGAAAGCCTCGAGGAGAGCAGCGGCGCGCAGGCCGAAACGCAGACCGGCTCAGATATGCAATCTGAAACGCAGACGGATTCAGATATGCAGACTGAAACACAGGCGGGCTCAGATGCGCAGGAAGCGGCGGATTCAGGTGAGACACCCCAGGACGTTTTGTGTATTGTACTTGACCCGGGACATGATGATGTGTGCTCGAGAAATCATCCCGATCTGGGCTTGAATGAGCAGGATTTGAATCTGAAAATTGCAAAGGCATGCCGTGACGAGCTTAAAACCTATGAAGGTGTGGAGGTTTTTTTGACCCGGGAGGACGGTTCCTGCCCGGATAATGGCGTCGGCTCGGATGATGTGACCGGAAGGACCGCTTATGCTGAGAGTGTGGGCGCAGATTTGTTTGTGAGTATTCATAATAATGCCACAGGACTTGGTTACCCTTCAGAGGCTAACGGAGCTGAGGTGTATATCAGTGTCTATTCGGCCTATACGGACGAAAGCCGCAAGCTGGGCGAGTCGATTTTGTCAGAACTGACTTCGCAGGTCGATCTGGCGGACCGTGGGGTGCTCACCCGCATTAAACCGGAAAAGGGCTATTATGATGATGGAAATGTAAAAGACTGGTATTATCTGATCAGTACCAGTGTAGAGCGGGGATTTCCCGGGATTATTATTGAACATGCCTTCATGGATAATCCCCATGATAATGAACTGCTGAAAAATGATGAGAATCTTAAGGCCATGGGAATTGCCGATGCCACCGGTATTGCCAAATACTATGGCCTTGAAAAGAAGTAAGCTAAGGTGAGGAGGAATCCATATGTATTGTCTAAATTGTGGAAGCAAGCTTGACGATGATGCCCTCTTTTGCACCAACTGCGGCGCAAAGGTCGAGCCTGTGGAAGACATGTCCGAGGGAACAAGCTATTTAAACGATGCTTTCCGGCAGGAAAGACAGGGCAATCCGGTTGCTGGTGATGGCGCAGGCAATGCGTCCCGGAATGATTATGCAGGCAATCCGTTCCAGGATGATAATGCGGGCAATGTGTCCCGGAATGATTATGCAGCTAATGCGTTCCAGGCTGGTTACGGAGATGGTCAGAATCCGGACAGCAATGCCGGCGGCCCGGACTATGGAAACGGTTCGGCTGAAGGGCAAAATGCGCTGAATGGCAAAAACAGCGGCTACACCGCGCCGGACGCGGATTTTATCAGCGGGAATACAAAAAACGGCGCCAATACGCCGGATGGCAGCAGTGTTAAACCTCCCAAAAAGGGGAAGGGCGGCCTGATCGCGCTGATTATTGTAATCGCGGTGCTTTGCGTGGCGATTATTGCAGGCGCAGTAGTCTTTGTATTGGTGCAGCGGAACAAAAATGAAAAAATCAGCGCATTCAGTGATGTAGTGGAAAGCTTTGAACAATTTCTGGACAGTTCCAATTATTCCAGTGTTCAGGACGAAGTCAGTGACCTTATGGAGCGCTGCCAGCAGGCGATTGAGGATAAATCCGTCAAGAGTATTGATGCTCTGGAGCAGGAAATCGATGCACTTCGGGCAAAGCTGGAGGATATTACGGCACAGATCGGCTCTTTAGAGGATTTAAAGACAACCTATCAGTCGCTCATTGAGGAGAAGTATTATGTGCCTGATGAGCTGAAGCAATATGTCGATGACATTTTTGCAAATCTCCAGACAGCTATTGATAACGGCGCCGGAGATCAGCTTGATAATCTGAAATCCCAGATGGAGGAAATGCTCCAGGGCATTGCGGATAAGGATATGGAGCTGATCAATTCTCTGAAATCAACAGTGGATGGACTTGATCTTTCGGAAGCAACCGATGAAGAACGCAGCTCCCTGGAAAATTACGTTAATGAGCTTCAGCAGCTTATTGACAGCCAGGATTATAAGCAGGCGATTGAAAAAGCACAGGCTTATGTGGATTATGCAAATGAGGTTGCAGCGTCTATTACGAAGCGTCAGGAAGAAAGCCGCAAGGAAAGCGAGGAAGAGGCTGCAAAGAATGATTATATCTGCCCGGACAGCGCATCCCGCTATTTGACAGAATCCGACCTTGCAGGCTTAAGCGACTGGGAGCTTTTACTTGCCCGCAATGAAATTTATGCCCGTCACGGCAGAAAATTTGACGACCCGGACATCCGCGCTTATTTTGAGTCAAAGAGCTGGTACAAGGGTACTGTGGACCCGGACGACTTTAACGTTGGTGTCTTTAACGATTATGAGCTGAAAAACATCGAGTTTATTCAGGCTCACGAAAAATAAAATTGTAAATGCGCATGTTATGCTGCGGCGTAACGGTATTTCAGGGCCCTTGCTTTTGCAGGGGCCCTGTGCTATAATCACCAATATGAAAATCAGGACAATTATTTCAGTAGCAGCATGTAAGATGTCGAGAAGTATTTTAAGACGGCTTGGCAAGGGCGGAACAAACGTCCCCGGCCGTGTGGCGCTGAAGCTGTACCCCGGACTGCTCGGGGTTCTGGCGAAAAATGTGACCACAATTATTGTTACTGGAACCAATGGAAAAACGACGACATCAAGAATGATCGAAAAGAGCCTGGCAGACTCAGGCATACGTTATTTTGCCAATAAATCGGGCGCAAACATGCTCCCGGGAATTACCGCAGAATTTGCCATCAATTCAACACTTGGAGGTAAAAATAAATACGATGTGGCCCTTGTGGAATGTGATGAGGCTGCGTTTAAGATGGTCAGCAAATTCGTGGATGCAAAATGTGTTGTTGTGACAAACGTGTTTCGGGATCAGTTAGACCGTTACGGTGAAGTCACACATACGCTCAACAGTATTTTAACCGGTATAAAAAATTCGCCCAACGCCACAGTCTGCATTAATGCGGATGACTCCCTGTCTGTGTCGATGAAGGAACAGATTCCGAATAAAGTGGTATTTTACGGAGTAGAGAGCGAAATTTATAAAAACCGTGTCCATGAGGTCTCAGACGCGCCTTACTGTATACACTGTAAGACAGAGTATGTCTATGATTATGTGACTTATGGACATCTTGGCGGTTTTCGCTGTCCGAATTGTGGATACCATCGGCCGGATACACAGGTGGCTGTGGAAAAGGTGCTTAAAAGCAACGCAGATGCCTCAGAGATCGAGATACGCATCGGCAGCCGTCATTACAAGGCTGTGATCAATCTCCCCGGCGGCTATAATATTTATAATGCCGTGGCAACAGTGGCGGCAGGAAAGGTCATGGGATTGGAGGATTCCGTGCTGATTGAGGCGCTAAACAGCTTTGAATGTGGTTTTGGCCGAATGGAGAAATTTTCGATTGAGGGTACGGATATTCGGATGATCCTCATTAAAAATCCGGCCGGCTGCAATCAGGTGCTTAATTTCTTAAGCAACACATCGGAACCGTCATTATTTGTAGTGGCGCTTAACGACCGCTATGCGGACGGCACCGATATTTCCTGGATATGGGATGTGGATTTTGAAAAGCTTGTCAATATTTCGGAAAATCTGACGGAAATCTGGGTTACCGGACGCCGGGCAGATGAGATGGCGCTGCGTTTTAAATATGCCGGCCTGTCTCTGGATAAAATCCGCGTGATCAAAGATTACGATCACCTTCTGGAAGCCATGGTGCTGCAAAATGCTCCGGTTTACATAATGCCAACTTACACGGCGATGCTGGACATCCGCGAAAAGTTCAGCAAAAAGTTTGGTTACAAGGAGTTCTGGGAATAAGATTGGAGACTGGAATGTATCAATTAAAAATATGTCATTTATATCCCGATATTTTGAACCTTTACGGTGATCGGGGAAATATTATCTGTATGAAAAAGCGTATGGAATGGCGGGGAATCCAGGCGGAGGTGACCGGTGTTTCCGTAGGCGATCCTTTAAATTTTGACGATTATGATATTTTCTTTATCGGCGGAGGACAGGATTTTGAACAGGGCGTTTTGCTTGAAGACCTTGCAGCCGGAAAAGCAAAAGAGATCAGCCGCGCTGTGGAGGAAGAGAAAGTCTTTCTGGCGATCTGCGGCGGCTATCAGATGCTTGGACAATATTATAAAACATGGGACGGGCAGCAGTGCGACTTTATCGGAGCGCTTGACCTGTATACGATCGGCGAGAAAGAGCGTATGATCGGAAACTATATGTATCAGTGCAGCAGTGAGGATGAAAATCTCATTGTTGTCGGTTTTGAAAATCATTCCGGCAAGACATATCTTGGAGACAAGGTGCGGCCTATGGGCCGGGTGCTTTCCGGACACGGCAACAATGGCAAGGATAAGACCGAAGGTGCGCGCTATAAAAATGTCTTTGCCACTTACAGCCATGGCCCGCTGCTTCCAAAAAATCCAAAGCTTGCGGACCTGATCTTAAAGACCGCTCTGATGCGAAAATATCCGGGAATCCATCTGTCTGCCTTAAATGACAGCTTTGAGGAACAGGCCCATAATTATATGCAGGAACGGCTGCACGGGTAGGATGCCTTACAGCAGCCTTTTATAAAGGAAGCCCCTTTGTCAGACACAACGTGAATGTGCGCATGACAAAGGGGTTTTTTAATCGATATATTTATCCCGATATGTGATGCATAAAGGGATTGCGTTTTTGATACTTATAAAGCCCGGGGCATGTGTGTTCCCGGGCTTTACTTCGATTGTTATATGCGCTAAAATAAGAATCGAGGTGATACAAATGAAATACAGATATTATAATCAGACAGACTACCCCCATGTGCCATATCCGACACTGACAGATTTGCCGGAGCTGGGCGGAGAAAAGACAACGGTGAAGGATGCTGCCTGCGGGCTGTGTGCAACCTGCATGGTCATTGAGAATATGACCAGAGAGGAATTTCCGCTCATCGAATGTCTGGAATTATCTTTAAATGTCCATGCCAACCACAGTCCGGGGACAGACCTGACCATACTTGGAGCTTACGCTGCGGAACGTTTCCATCTGAACTTTAAGGCGACCGATGATCCGGAGCTTTTGCGGGAGCATCTCAAAAAAGGTTACATGGCTGTGGCCTGCGTGGCCGGAGACCGCCCGGAAGAGGATTATGTGGGCGTATTTTCCCATGGCGGACATTATGTGGCAGTTGTGGGAATTGAGGATGACAACGAACATATTTTGATTCTTGATCCATCCCAGGTGCCTGGAAAATACGACATTGAAGGACGGCGCGAAAAGGTGATCGTCAACGGGAATATCATTCATACGACGATGGAAGTGCTGGCAAAGGACTGCCGTTACCGCGAGCCGAAATACTATGCGGACGGCAATTTCAAAAAATGGCTTGAATTTGCAGGAGAGCCGGCGAACCGGATGCGTTATTTCCTGTTCGGACCCGGACTTTAATACGGCGTTCCCTGTTTTTGTTCATAAAAAGTTTATATTTATCGCAAATAATTTAGAAGCGTAAATATTGGTATTATGCTATAATAAAATAGCCGCAAAGCGGTAATATAAAACAGAAGCAGGTGATCGTTTGAAGCTTTTTACACGGATAAAAATTTCCTATGCGCTGCTGTGTGTCGTGCCGCTTCTGCTAATCTGTATTATGACCTATTGTCTTGGTATTTTAGGATTGAACTCTCTTGAGAAGCGGTATGATGTATCGGACGGTTCCATGGAGATTTTTATCAATCCGATGAAGATTCTCGGCAGTCTGACGGGAAGCATCCGAAAGGAACTGAACGATACGGTAGCGTCTGATCCGGGAAAAATGGAAGATATATATTACCTTCAGGATGTAAATAAAAACCTGGCAAAGTTTTCCTCTTACCTTATTGTCCAAAAGGACGGGGAAATCATTTATTCCGGTCAGGAGGAATCCGGAGGCGTGGCGATCGATGAGGCCTATCTGAGCCTGGACACGGATGAGGGGAGTATTTATGTGCCGGAGCCGGTGCCCTATCATCTGAGCCAGATGCATTTTTCATACCCTGATGGAAGTGACGGCTGTATCAGCATTGTCACGGACCTTTCAGCGATGATGCCCCAGCTTCGCGTGACGATGATCCAGTGGATCATTGTAGCCGTAGCGATTCTGGCCCTCTCGGGGATGGTGCTGACGATGTGGCTGTATAAGAGCATTGTCAAGCCTCTGCATCTTTTAAAGGCTGCCACGGAGAATATCAAGGAAGGAAACCTGAATTTTAACGTTAAGGCCGAGGCAAATGACGAGATCGGCGAGCTGTGTATCGCTTTTGAAGAGATGCGCAAAAAGCTTAAAGAGCAGATTGACATCAGTATGCAGTATGAGCAGGATAATAAAGAGCTGATCAGCAACATTTCCCATGACCTTAAGACGCCGATTACAGCCATTAAGGGCTACATCGAAGGCATTATGGATGGGGTCGCAGATACGCCTCAGAAGCGGGACCGCTATCTGAGGACTGTTTACTCCAAAGCTAATGATATGGAGAAGATGATCGAGGAGCTGTTTCTTTATTCCAAGCTGGACAGCAATACGATGACCTATTCCTTTACAAAAGTTAATCTCAATGATTATTTCGAGGATTGCATCGAGGAAATCAGTACCGATCTTGAACGGAAGAATATTGATCTGGGCTTTTTTAATTATGCGGATAAAGATGTGGTCATTATTGCAGACCCGGAGCAGCTTAAACGGGTGATCATGAATATTGTCAATAATTCGGCCAAGTACATCGGCAATAAAAAGGGACTGATTAATATCCGTATCCGGGAGGAAGCGGAGTTTGTACAGATTGAGATCGAGGACAACGGTAAAGGCATTGCAAAAAATGAACTGAGCCATATTTTTGACCGGGGTTACCGTACAGATGCCTCGAGAAATTCTGCTCAGGGCGGCAGCGGTTTCGGTCTGTCTATTGCCAAGAAGATCGTTGAGGAGCATGGCGGGCGCATCTGGGCCACAAGCAAGGAGAATATCGGGACAAGCATCTGTTTTGTCATAAGAAAGTATGAGGAGCGCAAGATCGATGAGTAAGATATTAATTGTTGAAGATGAAATCAGTATTGCTGAGCTGGAGAAAGACTATCTGGAGCTGAGCGGCTTTGACGTGGTGATCGAGGAGACGGGAGATGCAGGGCTGAACACGGCGCTGCATGAAAACGTGGACCTGATTATTCTTGATCTGATGCTTCCGAATATGGATGGCTTTGAGGTGTGCAAAAAGATACGGGAGGTCAAAGATATTCCGATTCTTCTCGTGTCCGCCAAGAAAGAGGATATTGACAAAATACGGGGGCTTGGCCTGGGCGCTGATGACTATATTACAAAACCATTTAGTCCGAGCGAGCTTGTAGCTCGCGTGAAAGCGCATCTGGCCCGCTATGAGCGCCTTGTAGGCAGCGGTGTAAAGAAGAATGAGATCATCGAAATCCGCGGCATCAAGATTGACAAAACGGCCCGCCGCGTCTATGTCAATGGCGAGGAAAAGACATTTACGACAAAGGAGTTTGATCTTTTGACCTTCCTGGCAGAAAATCCGAACCATGTATTTACAAAAGAAGAACTGTTTTCAAAAATCTGGGATATGGAGTCTGTGGGCGATATTGCCACAGTAACGGTGCATATCAAAAAAATCCGCGAAAAGATCGAGTTTAATACGTCAAAGCCCCAGTATATTGAAACCATCTGGGGAGTGGGCTATCGTTTCAAGGTGTAAGGCGGAGCTGCGCTCATCGAGTGGCAATGCCATGAGATGAGCGAGGTATTGCGATGAACGGGTAGGGGAAGGAAGCTTCCCCTGTCCCATCGATAGGCCAGGAGGTCGGTGCTGCATGCCGGTGGTATATGTCCTGCACTGACCTCCTGGCACACGTCCTGCACCGATTGAAGCATCAGCGAAGAACCGCCGTGCCTGCACGCGCGGTCAGAACATTGCCGCTAAAGCGGCCGCGCCTGGCGCTTCAGCTCCGCAAGCGGAACTTTTTATTATGCCGCCGTCTTTTTGTTGTGATTTGGCAGCTGCAATAAGAGCAACAAAAAGAAAGAAGTGACGCTTATGAAAGCAATTATACGGCGGAAAATTCTAAATTATCTGAAACGGCCGCTGTTCTGGCTGGCCATCGCCGTTGTAATCTTTGGTGTCTTTGGGAAGTTAAATCTCTAATCTGAACATCCATTACATCATAATCAGAAGATGAACTGAAAAATGAATATCCGGAAACGGTTCATGAAAGCGAAGGGTTTATGGCAAAGCGGCCCGTTTTTAAAATTTCAGATCACGGATATTCAGGAACTTTCTTGTGCAGACCCAGCAGCCGCCGAGTAAAATGACTGTTTCCTGATCCTCGGAAGCCGGGACAAAGGTGCAGCCGCGGTTAAAGGTATTGCGCAGGCTTCCGGCGATACGGCCGGCCAGGTCCGGAATGGAAGCTGTAAAAATACTGTTGATAATGACGATGTCCGGGTTGAAAATATTTAATATATTGTTCAGGGCAATGGCCATATACCGGGTAAACAGGCCGATACATGCTGCGGCATCGGCATCCCCGTGAAGATAAGCGTGACAAAGCGCCCGGGCATCGGCTGAAGGCTGGCCTTTCATTTCGCGGAAACGGGCCGTGATCGCCCGCTCGGAAGCGTATTGCTCGATACAGCCCCGGTTGCCGCAGGGACACGGGATGCCGTCCGGATCAATGATCGTGTGGCCAAATTCCCCGGCGTAGCCGTTTAAACCGGTATGCAGATGATTGTGCAAAATGATGCCCATGCCGATACCGGCATGGATATTGATATTGATCAGGCTGGGATAGCTGTGGAAAAAGGCCCATTCGCCCTGAGCGGAAAAATTCGCTTCGTTTTCCACATAAACCGGTATACCGAAGCGCTCAGACAGGTAACTGCCAAGCTCCGGACGGTCAATGGTATAATAGGGCGTAAATGCGATTGTATTGTTATGGACAACGCCGAGAACACCCACGGCGATGCCGATGATCCCGTAGCGGGAGGGCGGGCAGTGCGTCATGGCATCCTGAATATAGCCGGCAAGCCGGTCGGAGGGACTGGCTGCATCGGTGATGGCCGGGTATGAAAAGGTCTGGCGGTTTTGCCCGCGCAGATTGGCGATCAGAACCGATGTGGCATCCACATTTAAATAGACAGACAATGTAAAGGCACAGTCTGCGTCAAATTTCAGCAGGATAGGCTTGCGGCCCTTGTCGGTGTCGAGACTGCCGATCTCGGCGACATAGCCTTTCCGGATAAAATCCTGGACGATCGAAGATACCGTAGCTTTGGTCAGACCAAGATTTTTTGAAATCTCTGCCCGTGACAGCGGTTCTTTATGGATAATTTCTTTGAGCACCAGGCGGCTGTTCATATCGCGTATATATTCCTGATTTCCCAATGATGGCATAGCTTAACGCTCCGTTTCTGATAGGTGTTTGCCATGTGACGATCCGTGGCTTTAATCGGTGAATCTGCTGCGTAAAGCGCAGCATGTCCGTGTAGTTCCCTTATTATAGCATAAATCCGCCAAAGATGACAGAGACAAAGTTATTGACATTTGCCAATAATAGAGTTAGAATAAATAAGATCAATCATACATGATCTTCGTACGACTTAAAAAAGGAGGGGATTTATGCCGCGTCCAAATAAAGAGAAATATATTGGAAAGCTGCCGGCATTCCGGCAGTTCACAGCCGAAAAGGGCGGCGCACAAGACGGCACGCAGGACAACGCACAGGACGGCACGCAAGACGACACACAGGGCGGCGGCCGAGAGCTGTCCATTGCCATGAGCCTTGAGGAGTTTGAAACCGTACGGCTGATCGACTATCTGAATGGTACACAGGCGGAGGCCGCAAAACAGATGGGCGTGGGCCGGGGAACCGTTCAGGCTCTGTATACGTCGGCTCGCAGAAAGCTTGCCCGCTATCTTGTGGAGGGCACCTGTCTGAGAATCGATGGAGGAAATTATTTTGTAAATACATCGCCGGTAAAAAAGGAGCCGACGGATGTACCGTTTTTGGGGAAAGGAGCGCTTTATATGAAGCTTGCAGTAACTTATGAAAATGGTCAGGTATTTCAGCATTTTGGACATACGAGCCAATTCAAAATTTATACCATAGCAGATGGAAAGATCACATCCAGCGCGGTTGTTGATACAAATGGCAGCGGACATGGCGCCCTGGCAGGTTTTTTAAAAGACCTTGGTGTGGATACGCTGATTTGCGGCGGTATCGGCGCCGGTGCCAAAAACGCCCTGGCAGAAGCCGGTATTAAATTGTACGCCGGAGCCGTAGGCAGTGCGGATGCCCAGGCAGAATCATTTCTCGCGGGAAATCTTGTTTATGATCCCAATACCGAATGTCATCATCATGGCGAAGGTCACGAAAACGGTGGCTGCCATCACAGCGAAGGCCACGGGAACGGTGGTTGCCATCACGGGGAAGGTCACGAAAACGGCGGCTGTCATCATGGGGAAGGCCATGGAAACAGTGGCTGTCATCATGGGGAAGGTCACGGGAACGGCGGCTGTCATCACTGAGTATACGGTTTGAAATCAGACAGCATCGAAGTATTGGAGGAAGAATAGCGTAAATTGCAGGTACGGGCAGTTTTTGCATAATGACTTAAAATCATGCAAAAACTGCCTTTATATTTGGTGCGTTTTAAAACGAACAAACGTTTGAGTTTTACAGGGGCGCATGGTATAATATAGCTGCGAAGCAGCTATATTATACCGCGTCGTTTGCTCAGCGACCGAAGGGAGCATTCCATTGAGCAAACGTACGCATCCGGGCGGAGCCATACTATGGTCGCGGCAGCAGGCGGGGCCGTACTATGAGCGCGGCGGACATAGTATAATAATAGCTGCGAAGCAGCTACTGTACGATGTACACAGTGGATTTTGCGCGGCCGCAGATGCGCGGATGCAGATTTACTGTGTGCAAAGAGACGTTTTCAGCGAAATGAAAGAGGAATGAAATCATGGCTAAAAAGGACCTTGTGAAAGAATATATTACGATAAAAGGCGCACGCGAACATAATCTGAAAGGCATTGACGTTCAGATTCCAAGAAATGAGCTTGTCGTGCTTACCGGCTTATCCGGTTCAGGCAAATCATCGCTTGCGTTTGACACGATCTACGCAGAAGGGCAGCGGCGCTACATGGAGTCTTTGTCCTCCTATGCGCGCCAGTTTCTTGGACAGATGGAAAAGCCCAATGTCGAAAGTATTACCGGACTGTCTCCGGCAATCTCGATCGACCAGAAGTCGACGAACCGGAATCCGAGGTCTACGGTAGGAACGGTAACGGAAATTTACGATTATCTTCGTCTGCTCTATGCGCGTATCGGTATTCCCCACTGCCCGAAGTGCGGTAAGGAGATCAAAAAGCAGACCGTCGATCAGATGGTTGATGCGGTTATGGCTTTGCCGGAGCGGACGCGCTTTCAGGTACTTGCGCCGGTTGTGCGGGGCCGAAAGGGCGAGCATGTGAAGCTGTTTGAAAATGCACGGCGCAGCGGCTATGTGCGTGTGATGGTGGACGGCAGCCTTTATGAGCTCAGCGAGGACATTCGCCTTGAGAAAAATAAAAAGCATAACATTGAGATCGTTGTGGACCGTCTGGCAATACGCGAAGGCATTGAGAAGCGTCTGACGGATTCTTTAGAGACCGCGCTGAAGCTGGCAGAAGGACTGGTGATCGTGGATGTGATCGGCGGCGAGCCCATGACGTTTAGCCAGAGCTTTTCCTGCCCGGACTGCGGTATCAGTCTGGACGAGATTGAACCAAGAGTATTCTCTTTTAACAATCCTTTTGGCGCCTGCCCGGTATGCTCCGGTCTTGGCTACCGTATGGAGTTTGATGTGGATTTGATGATACCGGACAAATCGCTGAGTATTTCCCAGGGCGCAATCGCTGCGATGGGATGGCAGTCTGCGACAGACCCGTCCAGCTTTACCCATGCGATTCTTGTGGCACTGGCGAAAGCCTATGACTTTGACCTGGATACGCCGTTTCAG
Source organism: uncultured Eubacteriales bacterium (assembly GCA_949292795.1). Taxonomy (GTDB): domain Bacteria; phylum Bacillota; class Clostridia; order Lachnospirales; family Lachnospiraceae; genus Catenibacillus. The sequence goes on along the minus strand of CASFBR010000036.1, from coordinate 2,740 downwards.
GATTACCCTGACGCGATCAAAAATATGCTCATCCATGGCACCAACGGACGTGAGGTCAAGGTTCATTACCGGGGACAGAGAGGCCAGGGTATCTATGACGTAGCCTTTGAAGGTCTGATCAAAAATATGGAGCGCCGCTATAAGGAGACCGGCTCCGAGATGATGAAGCAGGAATATGAGAATTTTATGACGATTACGCCATGCAAGGAGTGCGGCGGCCGGCGTCTGAAAAAGACATCTCTGGCGGTGACGGTCTGCGGAAAGAATATTTCACAGCTGACGGATATGTCCATGCTGGAGCTGGCGGATTTCATGGAGCATATGGATTTAAGCGAGCAGCACCGCCTTATCGGTGACCAGATCATCCGGGAAATCCGGGCAAGAGTCGGCTTCCTGATCGATGTGGGCCTGGATTATCTGATGCTCTCACGGGCAACCGCAACGCTGTCCGGCGGCGAGGCACAGCGTATCCGTCTGGCGACCCAGATCGGCTCCGGTCTTGTGGGCGTGGCATATATTCTTGATGAGCCCAGCATCGGCCTGCATCAGAAAGATAATGATAAGCTGTTAAAAACCCTGAAAAATCTCAGAGACCTGGGTAATACGCTCATCGTCGTGGAGCACGATGAAGATACGATGCTGGAAGCCGATCATATTGTAGATATTGGACCCGGCGCCGGAGAACACGGCGGCTATGTGGTCGCACAGGGAACGGCGGAGGAGATTATGGACAATCCAAACTCCATCACGGGTGCGTATTTAAGCGGGCGCATTACCATTCCGGTGCCAAAGACACGCCGGGTTCCGACAGGCTGGCTGACGATCCGGGGAGCCAGGGAAAATAATCTCAAAAATATTGATGTGAAGTTTCCGCTTGGCGTATTTACATGCGTGACCGGCGTTTCCGGCTCCGGAAAGAGTTCTCTTGTGAATGAGATTTTGTATAAACGGCTGGCAAAGGACTTAAATCATGCAAGGGTTGTAAGGCCGGGAAAACACCGGGCGATCGAAGGGCTGGAGCAGCTGGATAAGGTGATCGATATTGATCAGTCGCCGATCGGACGGACACCCCGTTCCAATCCGGCAACGTATACCGGCGTTTTTGATATGATCCGCGACCTGTTTGCGGCAACGACGGACGCCAAGGAGCGCGGCTATAAGAAAGGCCGCTTTAGCTTCAACGTTAAGGGCGGGCGCTGCGAGGCCTGCTCCGGTGATGGGATCATCAAGATCGAGATGCATTTTCTGTCCGATATTTATGTACCATGTGAGGTCTGCCGGGGAAAGCGCTATAACCGGGAGACACTGGAAGTGAAGTATAAAGGCAAGAGTATTTTTGATGTTTTGGATATGACAGTGGAAGAAGCGCTGAAGTTTTTTGAAAATGTTCCTTCGGTGCGGCGGAAGCTGGAGACACTCAACGATGTGGGGCTGTCCTATATCAAACTGGGACAGCCGTCCACTCAGCTGTCCGGCGGCGAGGCACAGCGGGTAAAGCTGGCCACAGAGCTGAGCCGGCGCAGTACCGGGCGCACAATCTATATTTTGGATGAGCCGACGACCGGGCTTCATTTTGCCGACGTGCATAAGCTTATTGAGATTTTGCACCGGCTGACGGAGGGCGGAAACACAGTGGTTGTGATCGAACACAATCTGGATGTGATCAAGACCGCAGATTATATCATTGATATTGGGCCGAACGGCGGCGACCGCGGCGGTACGGTCATCGCTCAGGGGACGCCCGAGGAGGTTGCTCAGACAGAGGGCTCCTACACCGGCGAATATATTAAAAAATATCTGGAAAAAGCACAGCGGCAGGAGGCATCGCAAACCCGGGAAAAAGGGGATGGAGAAGATGACAAGTGATTTTGTAAAGGTTTACTCAGCGGACAGCCGCCTGACGGCGGAAATACTTTTAGGTGCACTGACACAGGAAAAAATACCGGCATTTCGCCAGGCCAAGGGCGGTGGCAGCTATATGGATATTTGTACCGGAGATTCGGTGTTCGGGGAGGACATCTATGTAGCCTCCGGTGATGCGCAGCGCGCTATGGAAGTGATCGAAGGGATTATGACGAAGGTGCCGCCCGCGGAAACCGATATGGGGGCGGGAGACACGGATGTGAAGCCGTGGGACGCGGATATGAAGCCGGGAGAGACGGATATAGAGCCGAAAAACGCGGATATGGGGACGGGAGACATGGACACAAAACCGTGGGAAGCGGCTGAGACATGGGGCTGGCAGCAGTCATCGGCCCGGATATGGGTTACAAGAATTATCATTGCGATTTTTATTATCGGTCTTGTGCTGTCACTGATCTTTAAGTAGCAGGCTGCAAAAAAGGAAAGCTGCGGAGGTAATCAGTGTGAAAGAAAATAAATATGATGAGGGAATATTTTTTGAAAAATACAGTCAGATGAGCCGTTCTGTCCAGGGACTTCAGGGGGCCGGGGAATGGCGGGAGCTGGAGCGGATGCTTCCGGATTTCCAGGACAAGCGTGTATTAGACCTGGGCTGCGGTTACGGATGGCATTGCCGGTATGCGGCAGAACACGGCGCCCGTTCGGTACTTGGCACAGATATTTCTGCCCGGATGCTGGAAACTGCCAAAAAACGTAATGCGCATCCATTGGTGACATACCGGCAGTGTGCTATGGAGGACCTGAGCTTTGACGAAAAGTGTTTTGACGTTATCTTAAGCTCACTGGCTTTCCACTATGTGAAGGATTTTGAAGCGTT
>CASFBR010000035.1 GCA_949292795.1 uncultured Eubacteriales bacterium | reverse complement strand
GGTATGATCATCGACGGCGGCTCGGATATTATCATGGGTATTATCATTGACCATTTCCAGACAAAACAGGGACGTATCCGTCACTGGTATCTGTGGGCGGTTTTTCCAACAGCGATTGCAACCGTAGCGATCTTTTTATGTCCGAGATCACTTTCAAATATGGGCAAGCTGATCTGGCTGTTTATTGTGTATAACCTTTATTGTACATTCCTGACCGCTGTCCGTATGGCTAAAACAACAGCCATCTCTCTGTGCTTTAATAATACAGAAGCACGTCAGCAGGCGAACGTTGTCTCAGGTTTCCTAAATCAGATTTCTCAGACCGTACTGACTTCCGGAATCCCTCTGGTGCTTGTGGCTCTCGGTTCCACTGCGGCTGCCTATACGCAGACATCGATCATCAGTGTCGGTATCGGTATTATCCTGATTCTGGGCGCATGGTATCTGACCAAAGAGGTTGTCGGCTCTAAGGCTGCTTTAGAGAACGTCCGTGAAACCGAAGGCGAGGAAGCTGCCAAAGTTATTGCAACAATTATGGAGAACGAAAGCAGACAGCCGGACGGAAAGAAAAAGAAGAGAAATGTCCTGAAGGATTTCTTTATGCTTTTTGCAAACAAATACTGGGTTATCAACATGGGAACCGTTCTGGCCAACGGTGTTGGTATCGGCTTTATGTTTGGTGTGGCAACATACTTTGCAAAATATGTTCTCGGAAACACTGCTCTTTTATCCGGTATTTACGGAACCATGTCCATCGGTATGATGGCCGGTATCTTTATCGCCGCACCGGTGATCGTAAAGCTGGATTCCCGTATGGTCGGCGTTGTGGGAAGCTTTATCGGAGCTGCCGGTATGGGTATTTCCGCACTTGGTATTCTTGTGTTTAACAACCTGTTCCTGTTCTATGCAGGCCTCTTTGTACGCCAGATCGGTACCGGTTTTGTTATGGCAATCGCCAGCGATATGACTGCAAGAGTTATTGACTATGGTGAGTGGCGTTTTGGCTACCGTATTGACGGTCTTGCATTCTCTGGTTCTTCCGTTATGCAAAAGATCATGTCTGCCGCAGCAACGGCTATCCTTGGTATCATCCTTACAGCTGTAGGCTATCAGGGTGGTTCGGATATGATCGCTGCAGGCGCTGTATCAGCAATCGAGCATATGTTCTTAACCGTTCCAGGACTTGCACTTGTTGTCAGCGGAATCTTTTATATCATGCTGAACCTGTCCAACAAGCGCGTTGATGAAATGCGTGCGGAAATTGCTGAAAGAGCGAAAAAGAATGTTGGTTCTCTTTCTGAATAATGCTTAGTTTCTGGCATCAGGAGGATGATCCTGGAAGATCATCATATGCAGGAGAAATGATTATTGTCTGAGCCTCCTCCTGCCGGCGGGCGCCGGATCAGCAAATGGTCCGGGACGCCGCCAGTCAGATTATAAAAATATAAAGCTTTTAGTTGTCCGGCAATGGCCGGACAACTTTTTTTATTGCATAGAAAACGGCCTTTTTTAATTGCATAGGAAACGGCGTTTCTATGCAATTAAAAAGCTTTGCATTTCTGTGAAATAAACAAAATATATTCGATTGTCTATTCGATATTTCCCCAAAATATGTTAATATAACAGTAAGCGCCGGCTTTTACCGGCAGGACTATGTGAAACCAGGAGCGATACAGGACGATGCTTTGGCGGCAGGGAGGTGTTTTATGGAAAAATACGGATTGCACGACCGGCAGCGGAAGCTGTTATATTTACTTAATTGTGAGCATGGCCTGGTGACCGGAAAAGATCTGGCAGCACGGCTTGGAATTTCTGAGCGTACTGTGCGCAATGATGTCAATGAGATCAATGAAAAAATGTCGGAATATAAGGTGAAGATTCTTGCAACCCGGGGAAAAGGGTACGACCTGAAGGTTGGCAGCCGTAAAGTTTTTCATGAACTGTTTTCGGAGCAGGACCTCATCGTTACGCGGGAGGACCGGATACGTTTCCTGATCTTAAAGCTTGTCCGTGAGGATGGCTGGTGTGACCTGCTTCAGCTTGAGGATGATCTGTTTGTCAGCCGGACAACGCTTGAAAATGATCTGAAGGAAATACGCCGTCGCATTACAAAGCATCAGCCTTATCTGCCGCTGATGCGGGAGGGCAGCCGTGTGCGTCTTGGAGACGATGAGGTGAAGCGGCGCAATATCATGGTGCGTATTTACAGTGAAAACTGGGATTATGATTCCCGCGACGGGATTCTTCTTAAAGATGAGGTGCTGGAGCCGGAGGCTCTCGGGGAGCTGCGCAGCGTATGGAAATCGGTGCTCCGCCGGTACGGTCTTGAGCTGGATGATTTTGGACTGATCTATATCGTGATGGCCTCCGCCGTGGCGCACGGACGGCTGCTGGGAGGTCATGTGCTGCCGGAGGGACAGGCGCCGTCTGATGGTCATGCACGGCCGGAGGGGCAGGCGCTGTCCGATAGTCATGTGCTGCGGGAACATTGCTTTTCAGAAGAAACAGCGGTTGCGGATCAGATACGTCAGGCAGTCGAGCTGTTCTGGAACCGGATGGGGCAGGAGTGGCATATCGTTCCGGAAGCCGCAGAGTATTGCTGGCTGGAGGATATTTTACGCCAGCTTGTGATCTTAAATTTAAGCGGCGCCAACAAAGTGTCCCTGGCGGCGATGACCGACCGCTCCTGCAAAAGCTTTGCCGGGACGCTCCTTGACGGCATTAAAGCGCGGTTTGGCGTTGATTTTTCTGTGGATAACGGGTTTGAGACGGATTTGATCCTGCATATTCAGGCGATGATGAACAGCATGGTTTCGGTTCAGACCCAGAGTAAATATGTGATCGATGATCTGCGGCTTACATATCCGTTTCTGGGAGAGATCGCGCGCTGGTTTTGCCAGCGCCTGGAGCAGCTTTGCGGTATTTTGATGGGCAGGGATGATGAAGATTTTATTTTGCCGCTTTTTATCAGCGCCTGGGAACGGATGGCCCGGGAACAGACGAAGGATGGCATACGGGCGGTGCTTGTGAGCCATTTGAATTTCGGCCTTTCCGCGATTCTTTTAGATGAGCTTCGCACACGATTCGGTGCGTGGATGAGTATCGAGGGGCCTTTCCCGATTTATGACCGCAGCCGGATCGACAGGCTTGGCCCGTCGCTGATTATTGCCACCGCGCGCATGGATGCGTTTAGAAAATATCCGATCCCGGTCATCACGGTATCTGTTCCGATGTCTGAAGGCGAGTGCAAAAAGATCAGGCAGTGCATCACCAGAAGCATTGCGCGCATGATGTTTCCGGACCCGCCCAGGGGAACGGCCTATTTTCGCCATGAGCAGCTGGAATTTTTTGTGGAGCGGCGCATGGAGCTTTCACAAATTCTGGCTCTGATGGAAGAAAATCTCAGAAGCAGCCTGTTTGTCAGCGAGCTGTTTGCGCTGGACTGGAAGCAGTGCAGCTATGCGATGCTTAGCCCGGAGTGTTTATTTGTTTACGGGATCGGTGATAACGGTCAGGACACCGTGATGACCTGTGCAAGCTGCCGTTATGCAGTCACATGGGAGCAGAACAAAACGATACGCAGGGTGATCCTGATGATCATAAATGAACGGGAGATGGCGTATATCGGCAGCTTTTATCGAATATTAATGGAGGAAAACAATGGGTAAGATTGTATTTTTAGATATTGACGGCACGATCCGCGGTTTTGACGGCCATGTGCCGGATTCAGCGGCAGCGGCGATCCGGCAGGCCAGGGCCGCGGGACATAAGGTTCTGATCAGTTCCGGGCGCCCGCTGTGTCAGATTGAGCCGGGGATCATCGATATTGGGTTTGACGGGATTATTTCGGGCTCCGGCAGCTATGTCCTTTACGAAGGAAAATGTGTGCGTCATGAGTATTTCCCGGCAGAGCTTTATAAGGAGCTGGCACAGACGCTTTTAGATAATGACTGCATTATCCAGCTTCAATGCTATGACCGAAGCTGCATATTAAAAGAGCAGCTTTCCGGCTTTGAAGCGCTGGCAATTAAGATACAGGCTCTTTTGGGCCCCGGGGCAAAGAAGCTCGTGGAGATGCCGGACATTGTGGAGAATGCCGGCGCGCTTGCCCGGGTGGAGAAGATTATTTACTTTTCGGACTGCTTTTCCAATGATGATCTAAAGCGGCGCTGGGGCGATGCACTTTATGTCGTACCGGTGTCCTTTCCAAATGCGATGCGCTATGGCGGTGAGATTTCTTTAGCATCGGTCAATAAGGCGGAGGGCATGAAAGCAATTTTGGCTGCAGCAGGCGCTTCGGTGTCCGATACCATAGCAATCGGCGACAGCGAAAATGATCTGGAGATGATCCGGTTTGCGGGACTTGGGATCGCAATGGGAAATGGAACGCAGGCAGTGAAAGCGGCTGCGGATATGATCACAGATGATCTGGAAGCGGATGGGCTTTATAAAGCTTTTGAAAAAGCCGGACTGCTGTAAAGGGCAGTGCGGCGTCAAATTCATGAGGATGGAGCGCCTCTTACATATCGTAAGAGTGATGAACCATAAATATATTGATGCAGAAAGAAGGTATTTTTATGAGAGAAACTGTAATTGATTTACAAAACCGCCGGAGTGTCAGGGAATTTAAAAAAGAGCAGGTGACCGACGAGGAATTAATGGAAGTGATCAAGGCCGGGATGAATGCGCCGACTGGCGGAAACAAGCAGTCACCGATCATTATCGCTGTACAGAATCCGGAGTGGATTCATAAGCTTTCTGAGCTTAACGCAAAGATTGCCGGAGCGCCGGAAGGCTTTGATCCGTTTTATGGAGCGCCGACGGTTATTCTTGTTCTGGCTCAAAAAGGCGTTGGTGACCCGGTAGAGGACGGCAGCCTTGTTGTGGGAAATATGCTCAATGCCGGATATGCCCTTGGCCTTGGCACCCGCTGGATCAACCGTATACGCCAGACCTTTGAGACAGAGCTTGGCAAAAAGCTGCTTGAGGAGTGTGGCTATGAAGGCGAATATATCGGTGTGGGCTCCTGTATTTTAGGTTATCCTGCGAACGGCTATCCGGGCCCACTGGCAAAAAAGGATAATTATTATAAGATTGTAAGATGAGAGATTAAAAAAGGCCAGGCCGCTTTTAAAATGGAGCGGCCCGGCCTTTAGTCTGACTGCCAAAACGGTGTCTGACTGCCGAAACGGTATCTTATTGCCGGAACTGCATTTTATAGTAATGGGCGTAGATTCCGTCCAGCTTCATCAGTTCTTCGTGATTGCCCCGTTCGGCAATGCCATTGTCAGACACAACGAGGATTTCATCTGCATTTTGTATGGTCGAGAGCCTGTGGGCGATGGTGATGGTCGTCCGGTTTTTTGCCAGGGCTTCAAGGCTTTGCTGAATCCATCGTTCGCTTTCATTGTCCAGCGCGCTTGTAGCCTCATCAAGAATGAGGATGGGCGGATTTTTTAAAAATACCCGGGCGATGGAGATGCGTTGCTTCTGTCCGCCGGACAGGCGGGTGCCCCGCTCGCCCACAAAGGTGTCATAGCCGTCGGGCAATGACTGGATAAATTCGTGGATGTTGGCTTTTTTGGCGGCCTCAACGATTTCCTCCATCGTGGCATCCGGTTTGCCGTAGGCGATGTTTTCCCGCACGGTGCCGCAGAACAGATAGACATCCTGCTGGACGATGCCAATCTGGCTGCGCAGTGATTTTAATGTCAGCTTGCGCACATCTTTGCCGTCGATGGTGATCCTGCCACCGGTAATGTCATAAAACCGGGGCAGCAGATTGCAGATGGTCGTCTTTCCGGAGCCGGAGGGGCCGACCAGGGCGATGGATTCTCCGGCCGGGATATTAAAGGACACATCGGATAAAACAGGAGTGTCATCATCGGAATAGTGAAAGGACACATGTTCATAGGAAACCTCGCCTTTAACACCGGTCAGTTCCCGGGCATCCGGGGCATCTTCAATATCCGGGTCGGTTTCCATGACATCGAGAAAGCGGCGGAAACCGGAAAGCCCTTTTTGGATCATTTCGGTCAGCTCTACGAGAATCTGTATCGGGCTGATGAAGATTCCGATATACAGGGCATACATAGCAAGGTCGCTGACATCCATCTGTCCGCGGGCAATCAGATAACCGCCAAAGACCAGAGTTACGAGATACATCATGCCCTGAAAAAACAGGTTGCTGCCCATGAAATTGCCCATGCATTTATAGTTGGCATCCTTGGACATTAAAAAACCGTGATTGCTTTTGAAAAACTTCTGCCGTTCAATATCTTCATTGGCGAAGGACTGGACAACACGGATGCCGGCCAGCGTGTCCTGGAGACTGGAATTGACCTCGCCGATCTTGCGCCGGTTATCCATAAAGGTCTCCTGCATTTTCTTATTCTGGCTGATGGAAAAGGCCAGCATACATATGACAAGAACGACAAGAGGAATGGCCAGGCGCCAGTTGATCAGAAACAGGAAAATAAAAGAACCGGCAACCTTAATCACGGAGATAAACAGGTTTTCCGGCCCGTGGTGGGCGAACTCTGCAATATCAAAAAGGTCCGACACAAGCTTGCTCATCATCTGGCCGGAATTGTTCTGGTCATAATAAGAAAAAGAAAGCTTTTCATAATGATCGAAAAGCTGCTGGCGCATGTCTCTTTCCATATTTGCGCCCATCATATGTCCCTGGTAGCTGACATAATATTTGCACAGGCTTTGCACGATATACATGATCAAAAGTCCGGCAGCCAGAGGCAGCAATGCGTTCATAATGACCGATGAGCTTTCTTTAAACAGCGTGTTGGTCGCTGTCCGCAGAATCTGAGGATAGGCCAGGTCCACAAGGCTGATGATGGCGGCGCAGATCAGATCGATAAAAAAGACCGCCTTATATGGGCGGTAATACCCGATAAATTTTTTTAAGGTATCCACATCAATTCTCCCTTCGTATGATCAATATACCCTATATTATCAGCTTTTGACGGAAGCTGTCAACGCTTTAAAACAGGGCGGGAGACAAAGAAATTTACCGGAGCAAAAAACAGGAGGTTCGTTTATGATTTATACAGTGACATTTAATCCGTCGCTGGATTATATTGTTTCCGTAAAAAATTTCAGGACAGGAATGACAAACCGGACAGAGTCCGAACAGCTTTTGCCCGGAGGCAAGGGGATCAATGTCTCTGCGGTGCTGCATAATCTCGGCATCGAAACGACAGTCCTCGGATTTATTGCGGGATTTACCGGGGAGGAGATACGCCGCCGGCTGGAAGCCATGGGGATGGGCCACCGCCTCATTACCCTGCCGCAAGGCATGTCCAGGATCAATGTGAAGCTTAAAAATATTGACGGAACGGAAATTAATGCCAAAGGGCCGGATATTGACAAAAAATCGCTGGACAGATTATATGAAATGCTGGATGTGCCCGGCAGCGGCGATGTGTTCGTGCTTGCCGGAAGTATTCCGGGAAGCCTGCCCTCCGGCATTTACCGGGATATTATAAAGCGGCTGAAATGCCGGGATGTATTGACCGTTGTGGATGCCGAAAAGGATGCGCTTCTTAATGTCCTGCCTTTGCGGCCGTTTTTAATCAAGCCAAACCACCATGAGCTTGGAGAACTTTTTGGCGTTTGCATTTCCGGGAAGGCGGATGTGATTGCTTATGGACGCCGGCTTCAGGAAATGGGCGCGCAAAATGTGCTTGTATCCATGGGCGGCAGGGGCGCAGTGCTGCTGGATGCACAGGGCGGCCTTTTTATGGCAGAGGCGCCGGAAGGAAAGCTCATCAACGCCGTGGGAGCCGGTGATTCCATGGTGGCCGGATTTATTGCCGGATGGATGGAATCCGGCAGCTATGCCCATGCTTTTAAGATGGGGCTCGCGGCGGGAAGCGCCAGCGCATTCTCAGAAGGTCTGGCAGACCGGGCCGCCATTATGTCGGTTTATGAACGCACAGACTGCCGCGCTGTGGGACAGTGAGTGTACAGGCCGCCGCGCGGGCGGAGACAGGAGCATATTGCCCCGGACGGCTAACTGTGCTAAAATAACAGATGAATAGCTGAAACGAAAGATTTCAGGGCCCTGTCAGCTTGCGGCGGGGTCTTTGTTTTCCGGCAAAGGAGGAGCAGGATGTTATTAAGAGAACGTACAAAGGTTGTCAATATCGGGGGCGTAAAGATTGGCGGGGACAATCCCATTGCCATTCAGTCCATGTGTAATACAAAAACAGAGGATGTGGCGGCGACGGTGGCTCAGATTCACCGCCTGGAGGCTGCGGGCTGCCAGATCATCCGCGTGGCCGTGCCGACGATGGAGGCTGCCGGGGCAATTTCTGAGATTAAGCGTAAGATTCATATCCCTCTTGTGGCGGATATTCACTTTGATTACCGTCTGGCGCTGGCCGCCATTGAAAACGGTGCGGATAAGATTCGCATCAATCCGGGAAATATCGGCGGCCCGGACAAAATCCGTGCGGTCGTAAGGGCGGCCGAGGCCCGTCAGATTCCCATCCGCGTCGGTGTCAACAGCGGTTCTTTAGAGAAGGAGCTTATTGAAAAGTACGGCGGCCATGTGACCGCAGAAGGAATTGTAGAGAGTGCGCTGGACAAAGTGCGGATGATCGAAGAGCTGGGCTATGACCAGATCGTCATCAGCATAAAATCCTCCGATGTGCTTATGTGTGTCCGGGCACATGAGCTGATCGCCCGTCAGACAGACTACCCGCTCCATATTGGGATCACGGAATCCGGTACACTGATTTCCGGCAATATTAAGTCGGCTGTCGGCCTTGGGATCATGCTCCATGAGGGCATCGGCAATACGATCCGTGTATCCTTAACCGGTGACCCGATAGAGGAGATTAAGTCGGCCAAGCTGATCCTGCGATCGCTTGGATTGTACAAGGGCGGTATCGAAGTCGTATCCTGCCCGACCTGCGGCCGCACCTCGATCGATCTGATTGGTCTGGCCAATGCCGTAGAAAATATGGTTCAGTCCTATGACCTGAATATCAAGGTCGCGGTGATGGGCTGTGTCGTCAATGGACCCGGAGAAGCCCGGGAAGCGGACATTGGCATTGCCGGCGGAAAAGGAGAGGGGCTGCTCATTAAAAAAGGCCGGATTGTGCGCAAGCTTCCGGAAGAAGAACTGCTTCCGGCGCTTAAGGATGAACTGGATCACTGGGGAGATGCGCGATGAGCACACCGTTTTTTCAGGTTTTTCCGGACCTTTTGCTGCCGCCGGCTCTGACCGATGTGTTTGAACGGGTCACCATTGATAAGGTGACCGCGGCAAAGGTTAAAAAACGTCTGAAGGTGCATATCGAAAGCGAATACCTGATCGACAGAAAAAGTATTCATCAGGTGGAGCAGGAGATAAAGGCCCAGATGTTTAACGATGCCCAGATCGAGATACGCCTGATCGAGCATTACCGGCTGTCGGATATGTACACGCCGGAACGGCTGTTTTTCCTTTACGAGGATTCCTTTGAGGATGAGCTGCGGGAGGACAGCGAGCTTGAGGCCAATATTTTTCACTGGGCCAAAAAAGAATTTGTCAGCAATTCATCGCTGAAGCTGACCTCAGAGGATAATTTTATCACAGCGACAAAGCTGGAAAAGGTAAAGACAAAGCTCATTACGATCTATCAGGAGCGCTTTGATTTTAATCTGGACGTGCGTGTGGAGCTGACGCCCGGGGAGGAGAGCCGCCATAAAAAGATGGCGGAGGCATCCCTCGCAAAAGAAATCGCCCAGATCGTCAGCGATTATGAAAAGGCGAAAAAGGAGAGTGCACACGCGCAGGCACAGGAAACAGAGCAAGGCAGCGACGGCGGGGCGAAAAAGGCAGCGGAGGCGAAAAAGCCTTTTGTTCGCAGGGAAAGCTATACGCCGAAAAAGGCTGTGGATGATAAGGATATTTTCTATGGCCGGGGCTTTGAGGGGGATATTACGCCGATCAGCGATATTACCGATGAGATCGGCGATGTGGTCGTACACGGACAGGTGTTTGCCTTTACAAAAGATGACAAGGTAGAGACCCGTGAAATCCGCAATGAAAAGACGCTTGTGATCTTTAAGCTTACGGATTTTACCGATACGATCAAGGTGAAGCTGTTTGTGAAAAATGATATGCTGCCCGATGTGCTGTCCCATGTAAAAACCAATGCCTTTTTAAAGCTTAAAGGAATGGCAGTTTACGATAAATATGACCGGGAGATTTCCATCGGTTCGGTCGTCGGGATCAAGACGATCCCGGATTTTCGGAAAAAGCGCATGGACACATGTGCCCTAAAGCGCGTGGAGCTGCACGCCCATACGATGATGAGTGATATGGACAGTGTGGCGGACTGCAAGACGATGGTAAAAACTGCTGCCTCCTGGGGGCATCCGGCCATCGCCATTACCGATCATGGCGTTGTGCAGGCATTTCCTGATGCCAATCATGCTATTGAAGATCTGGATAAGGATTATAAAAAACAATATGAAAAAGCTCACCCGGATGCCACAAAGGAAGAGCTGGCTGCTGTAAAAAATCCGTTTAAGGTGATTTATGGCTGTGAGGCTTATCTTGTGGACGACCTAAAGCCCATCGTGGATAATGGACACGGGGAAAGCCTGGACAGTGATTTTGTTGTTTTTGATATAGAAACAACAGGCTTTAGCTATATGAATGACCATATTATCGAGATCGGTGCTGTCAAAGTCGTTGAGGGGCAGATCGTGGACCGCTTTTCGGCCTTTGTCAATCCCGGCGTACCCATTCCTCTGGAAATCGAAAAGCTTACAGGCATCAATGATGCCATGGTTGTGGATGCCCCTGATATTTCTCAGGTTTTGCCGGAGTTTATGGCATTTTGCGAGGGCTGCATGATGGTTGCGCACAATGCCGAGTTTGATATGAGCTTTATCCGCTATAATTGTGAGCAGCTTGGGATCGCCCGGCCCTTCGTGACGGTGGACACGCTGGGGATTGCCCGCGCGCTGCTTCCGGATCTTAAAAATTACAAGCTGGACACTGTTGTGGAGGCGATGGACTGTGTCCTTGAAAATCATCACCGGGCGGTGGATGATGCCGAGGCGACAGCCCATGTGTTTGTAAAGTTTATCAAACGGCTGAAAGAGCAGAATGTCTGCGACCTGACAGCCTTAAATGACATGAGCCATATGTCGGTCAATGCGATCCAGAAGGCACGCTCGTTTCACTGTATTATTCTTGTGAAAAATGAGACCGGCCGGATCAATCTTTACCGGCTTGTATCGGAGGCACATCTGACGTATTATGCAAGGCGCCCGAGGATTCCCAAAAGCCTGCTTTTAAAATACCGGGACGGTCTGATCATCGGCTCGGCCTGCGAAGCCGGGGAGCTTTTCAGGGCGCTGGTGGATAAACGTCCGCCGCAGGAGATTGCAAGGATTATTCGTTTTTACGATTATCTGGAAATACAGCCTATTGGCAATAATCAGTTTATGATCGATGATCCGAAGCATCCGGATGTTCACAGTGAGGAAGACTTAAGGGAGTTTAACCGGCAGATCGTAAAGCTTGGGGAAATGTTTGAAAAGCCGGTATGCGCCACCTGCGACGTACATTTTTTAAATCCCGAGGATGAGCTGTACCGGCGTCTGATCATGTACGGCAAGGGCTTTGACGATGCGGATCATCAGCCGCCGCTGTATTTGCGCACAACGGAGGAAATGCTGGAGGAGTTTTCGTATCTGGGCGCTGAAAAGGCGGAGGAGGTCGTTGTGACCAACACGAATCTCATCGCCGATATGGTCGAAAAAATATCACCGGTAAGTCCGGATAAGTGCCCGCCGGTCATTGAAAATTCCGATGAAAACTTAAGAACGATCTGCTATGAGAAGGCCCATGAGCTTTACGGGGAAAAGCTGCCGGATATTGTGTCCGAGCGCCTGGAGCGGGAATTAAACTCCATTATCAGCAATGGCTTTGCGGTGATGTATATCATTGCCCAGAAGCTTGTGTGGAAATCCGTAGCCGACGGCTATCTGGTCGGCTCCCGCGGTTCGGTCGGTTCGTCCTTTGCGGCCTATATGGCCGGTATCACAGAGGTTAATTCCCTGCCGGCCCATTACCTGTGTCCAAACTGTAAATATGTGGACTTTGATTCGGATTATGTAAAAAGCTTTTCCGGACGCTCCGGCTGCGATATGGAGGACAGGCTCTGTCCGGTATGCGGGCAGCCGCTGTCCAAGGAGGGCCATGATATTCCATTTGAGACGTTTCTTGGCTTTAAAGGGAACAAGGAGCCGGACATTGACCTGAACTTTTCCGGAGAATATCAGAGTAAAGCCCACAGCTATACGGAGGTTATTTTCGGCTACGGCCAGACCTTCCGCGCGGGAACCGTCGGCGGCCTGGCTGATAAGACGGCCTACGGCTATGCGATGCACTATTGTGAAGATCACGATATGTATAAGCGAAGCTGTGAGATCGAGCGCATGTCCAAGGGCTGCGTCGGCGTGCGGCGTACAAGCGGTCAGCATCCCGGCGGTATTGTCGTGCTGCCTATGGGAATGGAGATTTATACCTTTACTCCGGTGCAGCATCCGGCCAATGATATGACGACGACCACAGTAACGACCCATTTTGATTACCATTCCATTGACCATAACCTGTTAAAGCTTGATATACTCGGGCACGATGATCCCACAATGATCCGTATGCTTGAGGACATTACCGGAGTGGATGCCACAAAAATCCGCCTGGATGACCCCGACGTACTGTCATTGTTTCATGGACTGGATGCACTTGGGATCAGCCCGGAGGACATCGGGGGCACAGAGCTTGGCTCCCTTGGAGTGCCGGAGTTTGGCACCGATTTTGCCATGCAGATGCTTAAGGATACCCATCCGACGGCCTTTTCCGACCTGGCCCGTATCGCGGGGCTTTCCCACGGCACCGATGTATGGCTTGGCAATGCCCAGAAGCTGATCATGGACGGGACAGCGACGATTTCCACGGCGATCTGTACCCGTGACGATATTATGATCTACCTGATCAATAAGGGGCTGGAATCGGAGCTTTCCTTTAAGATCATGGAGAGTGTGCGAAAGGGCAAAGGACTGACGCCGGAGTGGGAGGCGGCTATGAAGGAGCACGATGTGCCGGACTGGTATATCTGGTCATGCAAAAAGATCAAATATATGTTCCCGAAAGCACATGCGGTAGCCTATGTTATGATGGGCTTTCGTATCGCCTGGTTTAAAATCCATGAGCCGCTGGCCTTTTACGCAGCCTTTTTCAGTATCCGTGCCACATCCTTTAACTATGAGCTCATGTGCCAGGGCAAGGAGGTTCTTGACCGGAATATCAAAAATTACAAGTCGAATCCGAAGCTTTCCCAAAAGGAGGAGGCAACCTTAAAGGATATGCGTCTTGTTCAGGAAATGTATGCCCGGGGCTTTGAATTTCTTCCGGTAGACTTATATAAATCTGCGGCAACAAAGTTTTTGATCGAGGACGGCAAGCTGCGCCCGCCGTTTTCTTCGATTGAAGGGATCGCGGATTCTGCGGGAGAGCTTCTCTACGAGGCCGGGAAAGGGGGAAAATACATTTCCCGCGATGACATCCGGCAGCGCTCCGGCGTGGGGGCGTCGGTCATCGAGACACTGGCGGCTCAGCATATTTTAGACGGGCTGCCTCAAAGCAACCAGTTATCAATTTTTGATCTGGGATTATAAGGGCGGCGTCAGGCTGGCTGAACCGTTGGAAAAAATAGGGCTATGCTTCCTTGAAATCCTGTGTTATAATGGTGAAAGTTAAATGTGGTATTAAAAACTATGTTTTATATTCCGGACATGTAAATGGCTGCCCGGATTGTTTTGGAGGCTATTATGACATTTGAAATTTTTGCCGACAGCGGCTGCGATATTCCTGTGGAGATGATGAGACAGCTCAACATCCATCCGGTTTATTTTTATGTGTCCTTTGACGGGGACACCTATAAGAAAGAGAAGCTTCAGGTGGACACGACAGCCTATTATAAAAAAATGATCGATGAAAACGCTTTTCCAAAGACCTCTCTGCCCTCTGTCCAGGATTATATCGAAGCATTTACACCGGTACTTGAAGAAGGCAAGGCGATCATCTGTATCTGTATGTCGGGAAAGCTCAGCGGTTCTCATCAGGCGGCAAAGACTGCAAGGGATATTTTGCTGGAGACGTATCCGAAAGCGCATATCAAGGTGATCGAGAGCAAGATGTGTACCGTCGAGGAAGGTCTGTTTGTGCTGGAAGCTGCGCGTATGCGGGATGCAGGATGTTCGTATAAAGATACAGTGACAAAACTTAAGGAGCTTCTTGCGACCGGACGGATATGCTTTACTGTTGGCAACCTTGAGCATTTAAAGCGGGGCGGCCGTATTGGCAAGGTGGCTTTTATTGCAGGGTCTGCGCTTGGCATTAAGCCTTTGATCGTCATGAAGGACGGCGAGATTTTTTCCGGCGGCATTGCCCGCAACAAGGCAAAAGCTTTAAAGAAGCTTCTGGAGATCGCCAGAGATTATTTTGAAAAGGCAGGGGAGAATCCCAATGACTACCGGTTTTGTATCGGCATGAATATTGACCATGATGAAGCGCAGGTTCTGGCAAAGCAGGTGAAGGATGCTTTCTGGCTCAGCGAGGATGTGCCGGTGTGGCAGATTGGCGCTACTGTGGCAACACATACGGGGCCTTATGCGCTTGGGTTTGCGTTCGTAAAGAAGTATGATGCTTAAGCTTGTGCCCATGCATTTGCCATATCCGGCCGTAGCCGTTTGCTGTAGTATGGCTAGCTGCCGGATAGCAGTAGGAAAATTTAATAGCAGCAGGAAAATTTAATATAGGAAATTTACACTGCCGTATCGAAGAATAATATCTCCGATACGGCAGTTTTTTGCGGAAAAATTTGAATACGGCCGGAAGCTGCGGCTGCACCGGGCATTTTAAAAAACGTACATAAGCTGTAGATGACTGTGAGGCGATACAGATTTCAAAACGCCATTGGCTGACATATTCCAGGCCGCAGCGCAGGGTGCAGGTTTTCAGAAAAGATGATAAAAGTCCCGGGCTCAAAATACTGTCACATTCCAATTCAATTAACGGCAGAAGGCCGTTTTACAAAGACAAGCAATCCACGTCACCGCTGCGGTAAAATCACTGCCGTCCGGAAAATTGTACCTGAAAAAATACTTGCATGTTTCCTGAAACCATGCTATAATCCCACACATAACAAAGGCGTTAGATATGTATCGTATCTGACGCCTTTTTGTTGTTTCACCCTGTGCGCACATGGGCAGACCTGAAAATGAGATTGGAGGAATTTGTTATGAACAGTGGAGATACTGCGTTTATCCTTGTCTGTGCGGCTCTTGTATTTTTTATGACGCCGGGTCTGGCCTTTTTCTACGGCGGTCTTGTGCGCCGGAAAAATGTATGTAATACAATGATGGCCTGTGTAGCGATCATGGGACTGTCCGTAGTCATGTGGGCGCTTTTTGGATACTCTCTTTCCTTTGGCGGCAATCACGCCGGCATCATCGGCGATTTTAGATGGCTTGGCTTAAACGGCGTCGGTATGGAGGCAGGGCCTTATTCCGACAGCATTCCGCATCTTGTGTACTGCGCCTTCCAGATGATGTTTGCCATGATTACACCGGCGCTTATCACGGGCGCTCTTGTGGGCCGTGTAAAATTTAAGGCGTTATTTTTCTTTATTGCTTTATGGAGCCTGATTGTTTATTATCCTATGGCTCACATGGTCTGGGGCGAAGGCGGATTCCTGGCGGCGATCGGTTCCGTGGACTTTGCCGGAGGAAATGTCGTCCACATCAGTTCCGGTGTCAGCGCCCTTGTGCTGGCGATTCTTGTTGGAAAGCGCCGGGGCTATGCCCGTATGACCTACCGCATTCACAATATCCCCTTTGTTGTTTTAGGGGCGTCCCTTTTATGGTTCGGCTGGTTCGGCTTTAATGCCGGAAGTGCTCTGGCCGCTGACGGACTGGCGGCACACGCGTTTATGACGACGGGAATTTCCGCCGCCTGCGCTCTGTTATCCTGGATGTTTATTGAAGCCGTAAGAGACGGTAAGCCAACCGTTGTGGGCGCGTCCACGGGTCTTGTGGTGGGGCTTGTGGCCATTACCCCGGGAGCAGGTTTTGTGCCGGTATGGGCAGCTTTTATTATCGGTCTGCTGGTGAGCCCTATTTGCTATTTTGGAGTGATCCTTGTAAAGAAGGTATTAAAGATCGATGATGCACTGGACGCTTTCGGCTGCCACGGCATCGGCGGCATCTGGGGCGGCATTGCCACCGGGCTTTTTGCACAGTCCTCCATTAATAGTGTAGCCCGGTGGGACGGACTTATCTTTGGTGATGTGCGGCTGTTTGCGGCGCAGTTGGCCGGCATCGGCATCACCATCGTAGTGGCTGTGGCCGGAACGCTGATCTGCTACGGTATTGTCCGTATATTTACAACGTTCAGAGTGACGGTACAGGAGGAACTGACCGGACTGGATATGTCTTTGCACGGCGAACAGGCATATCCAAGCTTTAATGGATTTGATTGATGGGAGGTATGGGTAATGCTGATCAAGATCGAAGCGATTGTGCGGGAAGAAAAGTTTGAAGCGGTTAAAGCGGCTTTAAATGCCATTGGCGTCAACGGGATCACCGTTTATCAGGTGATGGGCTGCGGAGCTCAGCGGGGATACCGGGAGGTCGTCCGGGGCGTGGAGACGGAGCTTCAGATGCTTCCGAAGATTAAGTTTGAGATCGTCGTTTCCTCGGAGGAATGGGAGGAAAAGACACTAAAAGCCATTAAGGAGGCGGCTTATACCGGAGCAGTGGGTGATGGTAAGATATTTTCCTATGAGATACGCAATGCTGTAAAAATCCGCACCGGAGAAACGGGAGACGCGGCAGTTTCCGGCGAACAATAAACACAGCTACATACGGTATAAAAAAAGTGACAGCTCCCTCATGAGTATGCTATGATAGTAAAAAGACAGATTTGCTTTCAGAACATAGGAAAGGGGAGCTGTATTATGGCCCGTCAGGAAATATGGGGAACAAAGGACCCGCTGGAGCTCATCTTCAGTCCAAGGGTCGTTCCGCCGGGATATGTGCCATATCACTGGCACGATGCCTATGAATTTAACTTTGAAATCGAAGGAAGCTTTCAGATATTTATTAATCATGTGAAATATGATGCCGGGCCGGGGGATTTCTTTGCCACAAATCCCGGGGAATTTCATTCCTTTGAGTCGAAAACAGGGGATACCTCCATAACCATGATCATTCCCAGCGATTTTTTCCGGAGGTTTGCGCCAAATAGTCCTCTGCCCGTATTTCCCAATGTATTCCCGCCAGAGCAAAAAGCGGAGATCAACCGCAGAATACGGTACTGCAATGAGCTTTATGAAGCGGGCTTAAAAGGCAATTCACTGGCATTTTTCGGCGAGCTGTTTTATTTTCTCTCCTATCTGTATGAGCTGCGTATTAAGGACGCCCGGCTGGATCAGATCGCTATGACTGAAACACAGAAGCAGCGGCTGGAGCAGTTAAGCAGCTTTGTGGAGGAGCACTACCGTGAGCCGGTAACTCTGGAGGAGGCGGCGGGGCTTTTGCACCTTCAGACAAATTATTTCTGCCGGTTTTTTAAAAAAGTGACCGGGATGAGCTTTATGGAATATCTCAACGAGTACCGGATCATTAATATCTATCAGGATCTGGTAAATACCAGTGATCCGGTAGGAGAAATCATGCGCCGCCATGGCTTTTATGATTCCAAGGTATTCCGGAAGTATTTCTTTAAACGCTACCAGGCGACGCCCTCGCAGGTGCGCCAGCGTCACGCCATATCCCAGTACGGTGATTTAAGCCGGACTGTTTGAATACAATGTTTATGGACTGCAAAAAAATCCCCGGAGCGATGAAGGAGAAATCGTTCCGGGGATTTGGCGTTCAGGCTTGCTTATTATTCAGCGGCGTTATTGGCAAGCCAGTCATTAAGCTGCTGTTGATAGGAATCGATCACTTTCTGGATGCCGGCATTTTCCATTGCCTGGCAGTATTCCTCGTACTGGCCCTCAAGGTCTGTGGAGGAACCGGATTCCAGGATCGCACGGTACTGGTTGATCACATTGTTAATAGCGGTCAGCTCATTGGTGAACTGGGATGTATCTGCAGAAAAACCAATATATTTGGAGACTTCGGCGGCATCGTCGGAAGCCTGGAGACGTTCCATAAAGTCGCCGCCCTGGCCTTGTGCCGGATAAGTCAGGAAGCCGTTGCCCCACAGGTACATATTGCTGGAATATACAGCATCCTCAGCCTTAACCGCCTCTCCTTCCTCATTGAGGGTGTAATCCCGGCCCTCGATACCCCAGGTCAGAAGGTTCATGACCTCGGCATCAGAGTAGATCAGATCGATAAATTTTGCGGCGGCCTCAGGCTCCTGGCAGGTTACGGGAATACACATGCCCCAGGTCTGAGATACGCTGCTGCCCATAGGGATGGACAAAACTTCGCTGGCTACAACGTCATAGCCGGTTACGGAACGGCGGTTGTCATCGATGCCAACCTGGCCGGTGGCAATAAAGGAGAAGGTGACGCCGTTGGCCATCAGCGTATCGCCGCTGTCTTCAGTAATGGCGGAATCCTTGTAAATATAGCCTTTTTCGTACCAGCTTTGAACCCGCTTAAGCGTTTCAAGATAATCCTCAGACTCATAGTAGGGTTTAACCGTATCGGTTTCTGGATCTGCGTAGATGATGCCGTAGGTATCGCCAAGTATGTCCACGCCGTAGTTTTCATCCCAACTGTCGCTTCCAAGCATAACGCCTTGGAGCGGGTAAACACGGCCGGAAAGGTCGGCATTGCTTAAGCAGCAGACGGTCTGAAGCTCCTCGGGCAGGGTGCCGTTCTGATTGGCTTCGTATACTGCCGCCATAATTTCCTCATATTCGGACCAGGAGGACAGATTTTCTGCCTTTTCCACAAGATCAAGAGCTTCAAGAATATCTTTGCGCATGATCACATACATCTGCGTGGAGAAGCCGGCAATGGTAGGAACTGCATAAATCTTGCCGTTGACCGTATTGCCTTTGACGAATTCGCCTACAGCGTCAAGAGCGTTGGGTGCATATTCTTCAAGAAGATCAGTAATATCCATTAGCTGGTTCTGAGAGGTCATGCTGGAAAAGGTTGCCGGAGGCGCGGGAGCAAAGAGAATCACATCCATACGTTCCTGACCGGACATCTTCAGGCTTATCTGCTGAAGGTAGGAACCGAAGTCCAGAAGATTGAAGTTTACATGAACGCCGATCTTTGCCTCGCTGATCTCATTGACTCTTTCGGCAACATCGGTAATATCATTGGTTCCGGAAAGATCGATGCCATAGTATTCAATAGTAACGATCTCCTCAGGCGCTGTATTTTCGTCCGCTGCGCCATTATCGGCTGTGCTTCCGGCTTCGGCGGAAGAATCTCCTGCTGCGGCAGATCCGGCCGCTTCCGTGCCGCTTGTACCGGAGGCGCTGTTTTCGCTGTTGCCGCAGCCGGCAAGAACCGTTGACAGCGCAAGTGTTCCCGCGAGCAGTGATGCCGTAAATTTCTTTAACATATTATCTGTCCCTCCAATTTTTCTTTAAATGTTTTTCGTACGGTTACCTTCCGGATGGTTAGGTAAATTATAGGCTTTTTCAGAAATGTATTCAATAAAAATCTTAACTTTTGAATGGGTAAATATTATCTTTTTTGTATTTTCCCGGAGTGATGTCCATGGCTTTTTTAAATTCCCGGGTAAACGCATAGGTGTCGGCGTAACCGGTGAGGGCGGCGGTTTCTTTGACGGACATGCCGGAACGCAGCATTAACGCCGCCTGGCGCAGACGCTGACGCCGGCGGTAGCTTCCGGGAGACATGCCTGTGAAATGAGTAAACTGTTTTCGGAAGCTTTCATAGCTTATATGAAGCTGCTCTGCAATTTCAGGTAAAGCAATCTGTGCCTGAAGATCGCTGTCCAGTATTTTCTTCGCTTCTTCTATTATATAGGAAGGTGATTTTTTATGGTTTCCAGAATGAACTTCCGGCTGGCTGAGGGTCAGCACAGCTTTGGTCAGATCCGACAGGAGAAAGGGCAGCTCAGCTTCCCCCGCGTGCTTTAGTTTAAAGAGCAGATCATCTGTAAAATCGCGGTCTGTAATGTTAAAGCCGCCCAGGCTTACCGGCGCTTTTGGAAGAAGCTTTAGATGATGCATGTATTGATAAACGCTTTTTCCAAATGAGATAAAAAACTCTAGCCACTGGCCATCGGGCTGAACCGCTGTGGTATGTATCCTTCCCGGAATGCGCTGGACAAAGCATCCGGGACGCAGTGGTATGGAGCCGCTGTCATCACTGTAGGTTCCGCTGCCGGAAAGAAGGATAAAACAGCTATAATATCCGATGATAAAGTTATGCTGTGAACTGCGGGCGGTGGGCTTTGGCATGTAGCCGCAGGCCATAATCCCCTCATCAAAATCATTTCCGATACACCGGTAGATGACATCTTTGATCATGTTTTGCCTCCTGAATATTCAGCGCGTTGCCCTTCGTATACGGACGCTGCCATTTTAGATAAAAAAATAACCATTATAATCATTTATAAAATCTGCTGTCATTATTATAATGATCTTATGATCCGGGGACAAGTCCTGTTTGTTTCCAGATTAGAAAAGAATCATGTGTGAGACAGCTTTTGAATGAGGAGGTATGAACGATGTGGTTAAAAGACTGGGAGAACCCCAATGTTACTGCAATCCGGCGGGGCCCTATGCATTTTCCGGCAGGGGCTTATGAGACGGTAAAGCAGGCCCTTGACTGCGACCGGAGCGCTTCCCGCTATGTACACGATCTTAACGGAACGTGGAAGTTTTTCATGTATCCATCTCCGGAAACGGCGGACGCGGATTTTTTTAAAACAGATTATGACGATCAGGGCTGGGCGGACATGCCTGTGCCTTCCAACTGGGAGTATATGGGCTATGACCGGCCGGTGTATACCAATATTGATTATCCGTTCCCCCGGGGAGTAAAGAAGGAGCCCTGGGAAACGCGGCTGTCCGGGGACGTTCGCGTGCCCAACGCGCCTTATGTTCCGCAAGATAATCCGGCAGGCTGCTACCGGAGGCATTTCCGGATTTCTAAGAACGATCTGGAACGGGATATTTTTCTGGATTTTGGCGGTGTAGAGTCGGCGTTTTATGTGTGGGTCAATGGCAATCCGGCGGGCTATTCAAAGGACAGCAAGCTTAATTCAGAATTTAATATTACACCCTTTGTGCATCCCGGGGATAATGTTGTGGCGGTCATGGTGCTCAAATACTGTGACGGCAGTTGGCTGGAGGATCAGGATTACTGGCACCTTCACGGCATTTACCGGGATGTGCGCCTGATCGCCAGGGCCAGAGTGCGCATGGAGGATTTTAAAGTAGAAACTCTTTTTGACGGCGGAGATTATTCCCGGAGCATCCTGGCAGTGACCATTCGTCCCCGCATGGATGTGGACGGTTTCGGCGACTGGTCGGTGCGCCTGACCCTTTATGATGCGGACCGGCAGATGATTACCTCCTGGAGAACGGAGACTTTTTGCAAATACATGGCTTATTTATGGCCGCCCCGGTATGTGGCACGCACGGAGACTCTTATTTCATCGCCAAAGCTGTGGACGGCGGAGACACCTTATTTGTATACGCTTGTTTTGGAGTTGCTGGACGGGGACGGGCAGGTGACGGAGATTGAAAGCTGCCGGGTCGGCTTTCGCCAGGTACATATTAACGGCCAGGGAATCCTGACTCTTAACGGAAGGCGCCTTGTGATCCGCGGCGTGGACCGTCACGAGTTTTGTCCGGAGAGTGGACGGACTGTGGCCCGGGAATATATGAAAAAAGAGATTATGGCCATGAAGCGCCTGAACTTTAACGCTGTGCGCACCAGCCATTATCCGGATTGCGAGGCATGGTATGATCTGTGCGATGAACTGGGAATGTATCTGGTGGACGAGGCCAATGTGGAAACCCATGGCTACGGGGGAAACCTAAGCGATTCGCCTCAATGGACAGCGGCATTTCTGGAGCGCGCTCAGCGCATGGTGCTGCGGGATAAGAATCATCCGTCAGTGCTGATATGGTCGCTGGGCAACGAGTCCGGGGCTGGCGCCAATCAGGCAGCCATGTACGGCTGGATCAAGGAATATGATAAAACCCGGTATGTTCAGTATGAATCGGGAGACCCGGAAAAGAATATTTCGGATATTATATGTCCGATGTATCCGAAAATGGAATGGGTGCTGGATGCCATGGCAGACAGCAGCGATCTTCGTCCTTTTATTATGTGCGAGTACGCCTATGCCAAGAGCAACAGCAACGGAAATTTTAAGGAGTTCTGGGATTATATACGCAAATTTCCACGGTTTCAGGGCGGCTTTTTATGGGACTGGGCGGATAAGGCAATCTTTGCGCAGACTGATGACACCGGCCGCATTGATCCGGACGGCGCTTTGAAGCGCTATCTTTACGGCGGCGCTTTTAGGGAAACGGTTATGGATCAGGCGCCGGAGATGTGCATGAACGGCGTGATGTTTGCAGACCTGTCCCCGAAGCCCGGCGCCTTTGAGGTGCGAAACAGCCAGGCACCTGTATTTATCCGGAAGGTCTCCGATCCCTATCTGGGAACAGCTTGCTGGCATATTTTTAATGATTATCATACCCTGACCTTATGCCATTTAAAAATCCGCTGGGAGCTTTTGTGCAATGGCGAAATCTGTGACCAGGGAGAGCTTCCGGTATATGACACGGCGGCAGGCGCCCATGCGCCGCTGATCGTTCCTAAGGCAGCCGAAAAGGCGCATGGAGAGAGTTATGTAAACTATTATGTGGAGTACCGGAATGATACAGCCTTTGGAAGGGCAGGAGATGAGGTGTACCGCTTCCAGATTTCTGTGAACCGGGAGATATTCTGTCCAAAACCGCCGGTACAGCAAAATTCCGGCAGACTGATCTTAAGGGAGGAGGAAAGCCGGATCATAATCAGCGGGGAAAGCCTTTTTGCAGTGTATCATAAAGAAAAAGGCACTTTTGAACAGGTTGAGGAGGATGGACGGCTGTGCTTTAAGAATGGTGGGGAAATTTTTTACCGGGCAGAGACCGGTATTGACGAGGGCACCCATGAGACGGATTCTCTGCGCAATTATAAGGCATACTGGGAAAACGCCGGCCTCCACCGGCTGCATAAGAAGGTAAGAAACATTGAGTCCTTTATGGCCGGGAATCGCGCAGTTTTGGAGGAACAGGCGGAATTTGCACCGTCCGGACATGAAGATGCGGATGCCGGGCAGACACCGTTGCTCGTAACATTCACACGGTACGAATTTTTTGGGCGGCAACTGACGGTTCACAGCCGGGTCATCAACCAGAGCGGCCTTTGCACCCTGCCCCGGATCGGCCGCGTATTCTGTCTGGATAAGGCATTTTCACAGCTTTCCTGGTACGGGCGCGGACCATGGGAGAGCTACTGTGACCGTAAGGACAGCGCCCTTATGGGAATGTGGAACTCCACTGTGGAGGGACAGCATATGCCTTTTGTGGTGCCCTGCGAGTGCGGCGGTCATGAGGATGTGCGTTATGTTGCATTAAGCGGCGGCGGACGGCAACTGAGGGTGTACGGCGACCGGGATTTCCACTTCAGCGCTCTGCCTTACAGCCCGGAAGCGTATCTGGCAGCAAGGTATGAAAATGAGCTGGGGGAACGCACAAATACCTGGCTGATTCTGGACGCGGCCCATACGGGTCTTGGGGGAGATACGGGCTGGACACGCACCATTCATCCGGAATATTTTATTAAGCCCGGGGCTTATGAATACACATGGAAGCTGGCGTTTTAACGCCGCATGGCAGGGGAAATGATTCAGCCATGCACCTCGCGTTTGCGCTGCTGGCGCAGCTTTTTTCCGCATTGCGGCTTAAACGCTCGGTTACGGCTAAACGCCGTATGTTCGTCCAGACGATCTGCCTGTGGCAGGCAAGCCTGCACAGTCTGATTGTCTGTCCGTTCGCATGGCTGAATAGTTGTGAAAATTAATCTTGCATCTTTAGGTGAGAAGTGCTATAATGACAAAGATAGCAATAGGATGATACTAGAAGAGTGGACGTAAGTCCACTCTTTGTTGTTGTAAAGGAAGTGAAATTTTGGCAAAGAAGGATTACGAACAGACCACAGAGGAACTGATCACTCCGATCATTGAAAAGCACCATTTTGAGCTGGTGGATGTGGAGTGGGTCAAGGAAGGCTCCAACTGGTATCTGCGGGTATACATTGATAAAGAAGGCGGGATCACAGTCGATGACTGTGAAGTGATCAACCGGGAATTTGGCGATGTCCTTGACGAGAAGGATTACATTTCCGAAAACTATATTTTTGAAGTCAGCTCCCCGGGCCTGGACCGTCCGCTAAAGAAAGAGAAGGATTATGCGCGCAGCCTTGGAAAGGCTGTGGAGATACGGCTCTACCGGCCGATTGATAAAAAGAAGGAATTTGTTGGCACCCTGGAAGGGTATGATAAAAATACAGTGACTATCGCGCTTGAGGACGGAGGACAGATGACCTTTGAAAAGACAGCGATTGCTCTGATAAGACTGGCATTCTTTTATTAGCAAAAGGAGGAAACGATTAAAATGAATGAAGGACGTGAATTGATCGAGGCTCTGGCGCAGATCGAGAAGGAGAAAGGAATCAGCAAGGACATTCTTCTTGAAGCCATTGAAAGCTCGCTTGTGGCTGCATGTAAAAATGAATATGGTAAGTCCGATAACATCCGTGTCAATATTAACCGTGATAACGGCAAGGTGCTTGTATATGCTGAAAAGACCGTTGTTGAGGACGTGGAGGATGCAGCGACACAGATCAGTCTGGCCAACGCCAAGCTTAAAGATGCAAAATATGAGCTGGGCGATATTGTTCAGGTAGAAGTCACTCCCCGGAATTTTGGCCGCATTGCCGCGCAGAAGGCAAAGCAGGTCGTTGTCCAGAAAATCCGCGAGGAAGAGCGCAAATCCCTTTATAACCGCTATTACAGCATGGAAAAGGATATTGTCACCGGTATCGTGCAGCGCTATGTCGGGAAAAATATCAGTGTCAATCTTGGCAAGGTGGACGCCCTGCTCACGGAGAGCGAACAGGTAAAGGGCGAAGTATTCCGTCCGACCGAGCGTGTGAAGCTGTATGTTGTCGATGTCAAGGATACGACCAAAGGACCGAAGGTCACGGTATCGCGCACACATCCGGAGCTTGTAAAGCGTCTTTTTGAGGCTGAAGTGACGGAAGTAAAGGACGGTACCGTAGAAATCAAGAGCATTGCCCGTGAGGCCGGTTCCCGCACAAAGATCGCTGTATGGAGCAATGATCCGAATGTAGACCCGGTGGGCGCATGTGTCGGTGTCAACGGTTCCCGTGTCAATGCCATTGTGGATGAGCTGCGCGGAGAAAAGATCGATATTATCAACTGGAGCGATGATCCTCAGATTCTTATTGAAAATGCCTTAAGTCCTGCCAAAGTGATTTCTGTTTCCGTCAGCGAGGATGAAAAGAGCGCCAGCGTCATTGTCCCGGATTATCAGTTATCCCTGGCAATCGGCAAGGAAGGACAGAACGCCCGCCTTGCAGCCCGCCTTACGGGTTATAAGATCGATATTAAGAGCCAGAGCCAGGCTCAGCCCCGCTATGACGATACGCTTTTAAGCGATCATTCATATTATGATGAACAGGGCAACCGCTACGACGATGATGATCGTTATGAGGATGACCGCTATGATGACGGTAAGGAATATTTTGATGACGATCACTATGAAGAATAGAACACAGGATGTGAGATGATGGGTATGAAAAAAATCCCCCTTAGACAATGTATCGGATGCGGTGAAATGAAGAGCAAAAAGGAAATGCTCCGTGTGATCAAAACACCCGAAGATACGATTATGCTTGACGCGACGGGCCGCAAAAACGGCCGGGGTGCTTACATCTGCAAAAATCCGGACTGCCTGAAAAAAGCCATCAAAAATAAAGGGCTTGAACGTTCATTAAAGGTGAGCATTCCGCAGGAGGTCTACGAACATCTGACAAAGGAGATGGAGAGTATTGATAGATAAGGATAAAGTCCTGTCGATGGTCGGCCTTGCCATGCGCGCCGGTAAGGTGACCAGCGGCGAATTTTCCACAGAAAAAGCCGTAAAACGCGGGAGGGCCGTTCTTGTACTGGTTGCCGGTGATGCGTCAGAGAATACGAAAAAGATGTTTGAAAATATGTGTGCCTATTATCAGGTGCCGATGCGGGTCTACGGAACAAAAGCCTCTCTTGGCCATGCCATAGGCAAGGAGCTGCGCGCTTCTTTGGCAGTGCTGGACCGGGGCTTTGCCGGATCCATTCTGAAACTTGTTAACCCGGAATCGTAAGGAACGGAGGTCATCATATGTCAAAGATCAGAGTACATGAATTGGCAAAAGAATTGGGAAAAAGCAGCAAAGACGTGATCTATGCCCTGAAAGGCCATGGAATCGATGTGGAAAGCCATATGAGCACGATCACGTCGGACAGTGCGGATAAAATAAGAAAATATTTTACCTCAGATAAGACTCCGAAGCCGGAGAACCGACCGGAGCCACATAAAAGTGAAAATGGACGTGGAGAACAGCGTATGAATACAGTACAAAAAGAGAATAACCGTCCGGGCGCAGAGCGTTCGGATGCAGAACGCGCAAACAGCCGCACAAACGGACGCGGCGGCGAAGGACGCAGCAATGAAAAACGCGAGGGCCGTAATAATGGAAACCGTGGCGGCGAGGGCTGTGACGGCCGCGCAGACGGCAGAGATAACCGCCGGGGCGGCCGCAGCGATGGCCAGAGAAACAACGGTGACCGCAATAATGACCGGGGCGACCGCGCAAACGGCGGAAATGACCGGAACAATAGCCGTGGCGGCGACAGAGGAAATAACCGTTTTGGCGGCAGAGATAACCGCCGGGGCGGCCGTAATGACGGCCAGAGAAGCTTTGGCGACCGCGGCAGTGACCGCGTAAACGGCGGAAATGACCGGAACAATGACCGCGGCGGCGACAGAGGGAACAGCCGTTTTGGAGGCAGAGACGGCCGCAGCGATAACCGTGGCGATAACCGCACAGGCCGTTCCTTTAATAATAATCGCGGCGGCGATAACAGAGGCGGCGGACGCACAGGCCGTGACGGCAGATTTAATCTGGACTCAGCGATCAATAAAGAGGTTGTCGTTACCAAGGATAATACCCGCGAAAACCGCAGAAGCTATAATAAGGACAATCGCGACAAGGACAGAAACAGCCGCGACAGAGATAATGAAAAGAAGCCGTCAAGAGGAAGAAACATGGCTCAGACCAAAAAGCCGCTGACGCCTCCGGCGCCAAAGCCAAAGCCGGTTGTGGAAAAGGTTACCAATATCGTGCTTCCTGAGACAATCACTCTTAAAGAGCTTGGCGACAAGATGAAGGTTCCCGGTGCCGAGATCGTGAAGAAGCTTTTTATGGCCGGAAAGATGGTCAGCTTAAATTCCGAAATTTCCTATGATGAGGCCGAGGAGATCGCTCTGGATTATGACATCCTCTGCGAGCATGAGGTTGTCGTGGATGTGATCGAGGAGCTGCTCCGTGAGGAGGAAGAGGATGAAAAAGATCTTGTAGAGCGTCCTCCGGTTGTCTGCGTTATGGGTCATGTAGACCACGGTAAGACATCAATCCTTGACGCAATCCGCAAGACGAGCGTTACCGCAGGTGAAGCCGGCGGCATTACCCAGCACATCGGCGCTTATGTGGTCGATGTCAATGGACAGAAGATTACATTCTTAGATACACCGGGCCATGAGGCGTTTACGGCCATGCGTTTAAGAGGCGCTCAGTCGACGGATATTGCAATTCTTGTTGTTGCCGCCGATGACGGCGTGATGCCTCAGACAATCGAGGCGATCAACCACGCAAGAGCAGCAGGCATCGAGATTATCGTTGCAATCAACAAGATCGATAAGCCAAGCGCCAATATTGACCGTGTAAAACAGGAATTGACAGAGTATGAGCTTGTTGCCGAGGACTGGGGCGGACAGACGATCATGGTTCCCGTATCGGCGCATACCGGCGAAGGCTTACAGGAGCTTCTGGATATGATCCTTTTAGTTGCCGAGATGCGCGAGCTTAAGGCAAACCCCAACCGCAAGGCAAGAGGTCTTGTGCTGGAGGCACAGCTTGATAAAGGCCGCGGCCCTGTGGCTACGGTGCTTGTTCAGAAGGGAACGCTGCGGGTCGGCGACTGCCTGGCTGTGGGAACCGCTTTTGGTAAGGTCCGTGCCATGATCGATGACAAGGGACGCCGCGTGAAGGAAGCCGGCCCGTCCACACCGGTGGAAATCCTCGGTCTTAATGAAGTGCCTCAGGCCGGTGAGGTATTTATTGTAACAAATAACGAAAAAGAAGCCCGCTCCATGGCGGATGCATTTATTGCCAACAACCGTGAAAAGCTGCTGGCTGATACAAAGACGAAATTATCCCTGGATGGTTTGTTTGACCAGATTCAGGCCGGACAGATCAAGGAGCTTAATATTGTCGTTAAGGCCGATGTCCAGGGCTCTGTGGAAGCTGTGAAGCAAAGTCTTGTCAAGCTTTCCAATGACGAGGTTGCCGTGAAGGTGATCCATGGCGGTGTCGGCGCCATCAATGAAAGCGACGTGACGCTTGCCGCTGCCTCCAATGCGATCATCATCGGATTTAACGTGCGCCCGGATAATATGGCAAAAACCGTGGCAGAGCAGGAAAATGTCGATATGCGTCTGTACCGCGTCATTTACAATGCCATCGAAGATGTGGAAGCTGCTATGAAGGGTATGCTTGACCCGACCTTTGAGGAGAAGATCATCGGTCATGCCGAAGTGCGTCAGACGTACAAGGTTTCCGGTGTGGGTACTGTAATTGGCGCCTATGTGCTTGACGGAAAGGTTCAGAGAAACTGCAAGGCACGTCTCCTGCGCGATAACGTGGTGATCTATGAAGGCGAGCTAGCTTCCTTAAAGCGTTTCAAGGACGATGTGAAGGAAGTCAATGCCGGCTATGAATGTGGTATGTCTCTTGAGAAATATAATGATGTCAAAGAGGGCGACCAGATTGAGATGTTCGTTATGGAAGAGGTTCCAAGATAGGAGGGACACGGATGCGAAAAAACAGTATAAAAAATACCCGTATCAACGGAGAGGTCCACAAGGAGCTGTCCCGGATCATTTCCAGGGAGATCAAGGACCCCAGAATCCATCCCATGACAAGTGTTGTGGAGGTAGAGGTGACGCCGGATTTAAAATACTGCAAGGCATTTATCAGTGTGCTGGGCGATGAAAAGGCTCAGGAAGATACAATGGCCGGGCTGAAAAGCGCGGTGGGCTTTATCCGCAAAGAGCTGGCACGCAGTGTCAACCTGCGCAATACGCCGGAGCTGATTTTTGTGATGGATCAGTCCATTGAATATGGCGTCAATATGTCGAAAAAGATCAGTGAAGTCATCAGTGAGGATGAAGCCCGGGCTGTATCTGAACCGGATGCAGAGGACGCCGGAGCTGACGGTAAAAGCAGCGACGCTGCCGGCGAAAGCAGCAACGCGGCTGGCGAAAGCAGCAACGCGGCCGGCGAAAGCAGTGACGCAGAAGAAGGAGAGCGCCATGAAGGATAAGCTTGGCCTATATCTTGAAAATGTAAGCTCTGTGACCATTGCCGGCCATACCCGGCCGGACGGGGACTGTGTGGGCTCCTGTATGGCTTTATACAATTATATTGTCCGTAACTATCCTCATATCCGCGCCCATGTATATCTGGAGCCGGTCGATCCGGTCTATGCTGTGATTGAAAATACCGGGGACATCATCAGTGAGCCGTGCGATGCACTTGACAGTGAGCTGTTTATTGCGCTGGATGCCAGCGACCGTGAGCGGCTTTGCGGCGCTGCGCCGTATTTTGACCGGGCAGCGCGTACGCTGTGCATTGACCATCACATCAGTAACAAAGGCTATGCCGGCGATAATGTGATCGTGCCGTCCGCAAGCTCAACCTGTGAAGTGCTGGCCGGTCTGATGGATATGGAGCAGCTTAACCGGGGGATCGCGGAAGCGCTTTATATCGGTATTATCTGCGATACCGGCTGTTTTAAGCATTCCAATACAACGGAAAAGACGATGCAGACCGCTGGCCGGCTGATGTCCATGGGCGTCCGCCATTCAAAGCTGATCGATGAGGTATTTTTCCAGAAAACCTACACCCAGAATCAGCTGCTCGGGCGTTGCCTGCTGGAGAGCTTTCTGATGTTTTCAAAGCGCTGTATTATTTCAGTGGCGGACCGGAAGGTCATGGATTTTTATCAGGCATCTTACAGTGATCTGGAAGGCGTCATCGATCAGATGCGCGTTACAAAGGGCGTGGAGGTAGCGATACTTCTGACAGAAGTTGGAGAGCTGTCCTATAAGATCAGTATGCGTTCCAATACCGTTGTGGATGTGGCACGGATCGCCGGACATTTTGGCGGCGGCGGACATGTCCGGGCGGCAGGCTGTTCCATGTCCGGAACAAAGTATGATGTCATTAATAATCTGACACGTCTGATCGAGGAGCAGCTGGAAGCCTATGATCAACGGGATTATTAATGTTTATAAAGAGAAGGGCTTTACGTCCCACGATGTTGTGGCAAAGCTGCGGGGCATCCTTCATCAGAAAAAGATCGGGCATACAGGGACGCTGGACCCGGATGCGGTTGGCGTACTTCCGGTATGCCTTGGAAATGGTACCCGGCTGTGTGATATGCTGACAGATACGGATAAAGAATATGAAGCAACGATGCTCCTTGGCATGACCACCGATACCCAGGATTCTTCCGGTACACTTTTGTCTGAATGTGCGGCAGAACTGACCAGGGAGCGTATTTGGGAGGCCGTTTTAAGCTTTGCGGGCGCTTATGATCAGATACCGCCGATGTATTCGGCCATAAAGATTCAGGGAAAAAAGCTTTATGAGCTGGCGCGCGAAGGACGGCAGGTCGAACGCCCGGCCCGCCGGGTTATGATCCATGCGATTGAAATACTGTCGTTTAAGTACATTTCCGGGCCGGAAATGCTTGCCGACCGGGAAGCTTTGCAGCGGGAGGATACACGGGCTGCCGGGATTCCGTTTAAAACTCTGCCGGTTCTTTTTCCGAAGCTTGCCGTGACGCTGCGGGTGCGCTGCTCCAAGGGCACCTACATACGGACGCTGTGTGAGGATATTGGGAAAAAGCTGGGCGTGGGCGCTGCAATGTGCGCACTGACGCGTACCCGCTCGGGAAGCTTTACGCTGGACGGCGCCCGGACACTTGAGCAGATCGCCCGCAGTGTGGCGGATCATTCGTTTGAAGCACTTGTCTGCCCGGTGGATGCCATGTTTTCTTCATTGCCCCGGGTTTTTGTCACAGAGCCCGGAAGCCGGCTGCTGCATAATGGAAATCCGCTGCCGGTGAATGTAATCCGGGACGGATGGGACAGCCTGTGTGCAGACGGAGAAGGCGGAGAGCCCGGGGACGGTGCCAGGGTGCGCGTGTATGACAGCGGCGGAGGCTTTACGGCGATCTACTGCTATCAGCAAAAGTCCCGGACATTTAAAGTCGTTAAAATGTTTTTATAGGAGCATAAGAGCTATGATTTTTATTTCAGGTACGAAAGAGATTCGTATGGAAAATACAGCCGTGGCCATCGGCAAGTTTGACGGTCTGCATCTTGGCCACCAATCGCTGATCAAAAAGATCAACAGCTATAAAAGCCATAAAATGACATCCGTTGTCCTGACGTTTAATTATAATCCTGCCTGTATGCTCAGTGGCAAAGAGCCGGAGCTGATCTATACTTCGGATGAGCGCCGGGTGCTGGCCGGGCGCATGGGTGTGGATGTGCTCATCGAGTACCCTTTTACGGAGGAAACGGCACATATGGAGGCTGCGGATTTTATCCGGGAAGTGCTCATTGAACGTCTTGGAGCCCGTCACATTGTCGTTGGAGAAGATTTCCGGTTTGGCCGCGAACGCCGGGGTAATACGGACCTGCTGCTGGGAATGAGCCTGCCGCTTGGCTATAACGCGCATATTTGTCCGAAGGTGCGCACGATCCTGTCTCAAAAGGATGCCGATGGCCGGACCGTGGAGGATGAAGTGGAAATCAGTGCGACGCTCATCCGTGCGGCGATTTCCCGGGGGGAGATTGAGACGGCCAACCAGATGCTTGGAATGCCATATACCATTATCGGAGAGGTCGTCCACGGCCGTGAGATCGGACGGACGATCGGGATGCCTACGGCCAATCTTGAGCCGGCGCCGTCCAAGCTTTTGCCGCCCAACGGTGTCTATGCTTCCGCGGCGACCATCAACCGCAGACTTTATCCGGCGGTTACAAATATCGGGCATAACCCTACCGTAGCAACGCATCAGAACCGGAGGGTGGAAACCTATGTCCATGGCTTTGATGGAAATATTTACGGCCGTCAGATCGAGGTACAGCTTTACCACTTTGCGCGGCCTGAGAAAAAATTTGAAAGCCTGGAAGCACTGAAAGCACAGATGCACCGGGATATGAAAAATTCTCTGGAATATATGAAGCAGCATAAAAGCGATGTCTGCACGGATGCACAGGAAAAGCTGTGACCGCACCATACGTTAAAAAATGCCATAAAGACATATCTGTAAAGGTACGATAGTGATACATTTGCAGGTATGTTTTTTATTGCATCGGAAACCGCGTTTCGATGCAATAAAAAAGGCTTCGCCAGGGATGCGCACGCGCGCGATAAGAAAATTGTCGCGTAAGCGACCGCGCTTGGCGCTTAAGTTCCGCAGGCGGAACTTTTTATTTATATGTATCGGAAACTGCGTTGCGTAAGCGAAATTCTAAAAAAGATGTTTACAAACATATGTTCTAATGTTATACTAAAAACAGAACACATGTTTGAAAATTCACTGGAGGATGAAGCGATGGATGCGGGAAAAGCGGTAAATATACAACAACCGGTAAACATACAAAGAGCGGCGTCTATACAGCAGACGATGGACATACAGGAGAAGCTTGCAATTTTGGCGGATGCGGCCAAGTATGATGTGGCCTGCACATCATCGGGTGTGGACCGGAGAAACGGACGCAGGGGGACCGGCAGCGCTGCGGCGGCCGGAATCTGTCACAGCTTTGCGGGGGATGGGCGCTGTATCTCTCTGCTTAAGATTCTTTTGTCCAATGACTGCGTCTATGATTGCCGGTACTGTATCAACCGCCGCAGCAATGATGTTCCAAGAGCTACGTTTACGCCGGAGGAGATATGCGAGCTGACGATGGGATTTTACCGGAGAAATTATATTGAAGGGCTTTTCTTAAGCTCCGGTGTCGTTAAAAATGCCGATCATACGATGGAGCTGATCTGTGAGACCGTCAGGATGCTTCGGGAAACGTTTCATTTTTTCGGTTATATTCATGTAAAGGCCATTCCCGGAGCCGACCCTATGCTCATTGAACGCGCCGGCTATTATGCCGACCGCATGAGCTGCAATCTGGAGCTGCCGACTGCCGAGAGCCTGATGAAGCTGGCGCCGCAGAAGTCGCGCAAAAAGATATTGACGCCGATGCGCCAGATTCAAAACCGGATCACCCAGAACAAAAATGAACTGACCGTGTACCGTCATGCGCCGAAGTTTGTTCCTGCCGGGCAGAGTACGCAGATGATTATCGGGGCGACACCGGAGACAGACCTTCAGATCATGCAGGTCAGCGAATCGTTGTATGAACGCTTTTCACTAAAGCGCGTTTTTTATTCCGCTTATGTGTCGGTCAATAATGATGCCCTGCTCCCGGCGCTGCCTCAGGGGCCGCCGCTGCTTCGGGAGCACCGGCTGTATCAGGCGGACTGGCTGCTTCGGTTTTACGGCTTTAAGGCATCCGAGCTTTTGGATGAGGCGCGGCCGAATTTTAATACACTGCTTGATCCGAAGTGTGACTGGGCGGTGCGCCATCTGGAAGGCTTCCCGGTGGAGGTCAACCGGGCGGATTACTATACGCTGCTGCGCGTGCCCGGTATCGGGGTGCGCTCGGCACGCAGAATATGCCAGGCGCGGCGGTCGGCAGTCCTTGATTTTGCAGACCTTAAGAAGCTTGGTGTTGTCCTTAAGCGCGCCGTTTATTTCATTACCTGCAGCGGCCGGATGTTTGGCCGGTTCCGCATAGATGAGGATGCAGTCGCCCAAAGTCTGATACAGGCCGGAGAGCGGCTTCCGGCCGCTTTAAGGGACGGCGGGATGACCTACCGGCAGATGTCGCTTTTTGACGATTTTCATGTGACAGCGCCGGTAGCGGTCCAGGACCGGCAAAGCGCCTGCACCGGCCAGCTATAGGCAGATATGTCCGTGTGCTTTAGCAGACGGGAAAGCTACGGCCAGGCATATGGCCAGGATATATTGTAATCGGGGAAATCAACGTAATCAGGGAAATCAACCGGAGGAGCTTATGGAAGATAAGAAACCGCGTATTCTTTTATGCAGCGACAGTACGGAGGGCATTTTGTCTGCTGTTCACAGCGCATATCTGTCACGATACGGACATAAATATATAACAATTGAGCTTAAGGACAGCTACGAACCATCGCTTTTTTTGGATGCCTTTGAGGTGCCTGTGGACATTAAAAAGGCGGAATCGGTGGCGCGGGCGGTGATGGAAAAGCTTTCCATGGAAGCATGGTCCTGGGTACGCCATGCGTCTATGGCTGCTGAGCCTGGAAAAGCCCAGGCTATTTATCGTTTCTTAAATGTCGGATTTGCCGCCGGCCCGCAGGTATGCCAGCGGCTGGCCAATGATCATGTGCTTGCCGTATACCGGCTGTGGCGTCAGGTTGCCCGGGAGGCGGATAAGCTTATGGGCTTTGTGCGGTTTCGGGAGCTGGAATCCGGCATCCTTTTTGCTGTGATCGCGCCAAAGCATCAGCAGCTGTATCTGCTTGGCGAGCATTTTTCCGACCGGTTTCCGGAAGAAAACTGGGTGATTTATGACGAGCTGCGCCGGATGGCCTGCATCCACAGAGCCGGACAGGGCTTTGCTGTCGCAAAGGATGTGCCGGTCAATCCCGGGGCAATCAACCGTTTGTCGGATGCGGAACAGTCCTTCGACGCGCTGTGGAAAACATTTTTCAGACATATCGAAATTTCTGAGCGGGCAAATCCAAAGCTTCAGATACAGATGATGCCGAAACGCTTTTGGAGAAACCTGACAGAACTGAAACTTTAAGCTTCTTTTTTGCCGTATTTTATGATAGAATGTATCTGTTCATTACAGTCTGGCCGCAATCGTGCGCGGAAAAGAAGCGGACAGGGCGGCCGGACATGTTTCACATAAAAGGAGTTTTGACAGGTGAAGATTATACTTGCATCAGCGTCGCCGCGGCGGCGGGAGCTGCTTAGCCAGGCCGGGATTTCGTTTCAGGTCATTCCAAGCACCTTAGAAGAGGTGATGAGGGGAGATACGCCGGAAGAAA
Source organism: uncultured Eubacteriales bacterium (assembly GCA_949292795.1). GTDB lineage: Bacteria > Bacillota > Clostridia > Lachnospirales > Lachnospiraceae > Catenibacillus. The sequence goes on along the minus strand of CASFBR010000035.1, from coordinate 3,489 downwards.
TCGTTATGTCTCTGGCGGAGCAGAAAGCGGGCGATATTTTTGAAAAGCTGTGTCAGGAGCCCCGGCTGGCAGACATCACAGACGGCGGGGATTTTATGGTGATCGGTGCGGACACGATTGTTGTGTGTGACGGTGACCGGCTCGGAAAGCCTAAAGATGCGGCCGATGCACGATCAATGCTCAAGCGTCTTAGCGGCCGCCGGCATGAGGTGTACACAGGTGTGGCTATTTACACGCGCAGGGACGGCGTGACGCAGCGGCAGGTGTTTTGTGAATGTACAAAAGTGGACATGTATCCGATCTCAGAGGCACAGGCGCAGTGGTATATCCGCAGCAAAGAACCGATGGATAAGGCCGGCGGGTACGGTATTCAGGGACGTGGCGCGGTATTTATCCGCGGTATTGAGGGAGATTATTATAATGTCGTAGGCTTGCCCCTGGCAAAGCTGTGGCATATTATTGGACAGAGTGAGGATGTATGAGCATGGAATTTACTCTGAAGGATTTTTCCAGATTTTATACGGGGGCGAACCGTCAGGCGATCCTGCTGTTTTCAAAGCTTGTGGAAAGCCGTCAGGTGATCCCCTATAAAATACGCAATAAAGATTTTTCAATCGAAGTGGCATCCACAACAGCCTTTACATTGAATCTTGTATTTCATAATGTTCTGATCGAGGATGGCCGTCATCCGGCAGAGATCATGATGGATCATATCCGTATTGAGCGGGGAGAGGGCGTATTCAGGCTGAAATTTCATAACATATTGAAAAATGAAGACCCGCCGAGGGAGAGCTCTTTCGTTTTCGACAGTCTCGGCTCAGCGATCCTGCTGTGGAATTATAATTTTTATACGCAGGAGATTGTTCCGGGATCACAAAAGATTCCGTGGTGTCTTATGGATGAGCCCATGCGGGCGCTTTTGGGAAAGGCGTCGTATCTTGGAAGTGATTCGCTGAATGAATATGAAAAAAAGATACTTCCGGCCGTTCGCTTCCTTGATGTGATCTTTGGCGTGTTTTTGCACGAAAAGACGGTCATCGCATATGGCAGAAGCAATATTTACTATGATAAAGAAGTTCTTGATTCTATGGAATTTAACGAGAACGAGAAAAAGGCGGGCATTGCCCTGATGGAGCAGTTTGGATGGCTTGAGTCCAAGCAGAAGTTTCTGCATTTTGATACGGACAAGGAAGCCTTTTTTAAGTGCTTTGTACGCCAGCTGACCCAAAAAGAAGGCAAGACTCTCTATACATGGCTGAAAACAAACCTTTCGGCGGCGACCTCTGAATATCCGCGGCTAAAGCAGGTACTTCCGGTGTACGCGGGCAATCACCGGATCATATGCACCAGTATTGATTCGGTTATGCATGACTGCGGATATGAGGGAAGCTATCCCGATTTCCGCAAAGAGAAAAAAGCGCAGTTTATTGAGATTTCCCAGGTTTATGAACGGAAATATACCTATCTTAATGAAAAAAAGAAGCTGGAGCTTATAAGCTTTGTGGAGAGCATCGTGGGCGGCTGCCTGACAGTGACCGCGCTGCACGGCACGATCCTCGGACGGCGCAAGACGGATATTTACGATACATCCATGACCGCCATTGACGGATGCTTTACGGAGCAGGGCCGCCGGCGCTGCCAGATCGGCCCGGCGCTTGTGATTGACCCGGATATGGATGAAGGGCAGGTTATGGACCTTACGCATGACTTTATCATGGAGCTTGTCAAGTAAAAATTTGCCCCTCTATTTTGTGATTTTCCATGTTTTTGAGACGTGTTCCGGATAAAATTGGGCGCTGAAACTACACACTTTGTAAGAGTTTGTATATATTTTCGTAAAAATAATGACAATTTGCTATAAAAGACTTTAACGGTGAAATAAAAGTTTGGGCAACCTGTTCAAGAAATGGGTGAATCGGCAAAGTAAACAAAATCCCTAAAAATTATTTGTCTAAATGCGCTATGGTTAAACGGGCATAAATAGTGTAATATATATCTATCGAAAACAGAAGAACATACTTCTTATTAAACCACAAGGGGGATATTTGATAATGGCAAGTTTATCATTGAAGAACATCTACAAAATCTATCCAAATGGCTTTAACGCGGTTAAGGATTTCAACCTCGAGATCGAAGATAAAGAGTTCATCATCTTCGTAGGCCCATCTGGATGTGGTAAATCCACAACACTTCGTATGATTGCCGGTCTTGAAGAGATCAGCAAGGGCGAGCTTTACATTGACGGCAAGCTTATGAACGATGTAGAGCCTAAGGACAGAGATATTGCAATGGTATTCCAGAGCTACGCTCTCTATCCGCATATGTCGATCTATGATAACATGGCTTTCGGTCTTAAGTTAAGAAAGACTCCGAAGGACGAAATCGACAAGCGTGTTAAAGAAGCTGCCCGTATTCTTGACATCGAGCATCTGCTTGACAGAAAGCCGAAGCTTCTTTCCGGTGGTCAGAGACAGCGTGTTGCTATGGGTCGTGCGATCGTCCGTGAGCCTAAGGTATTCCTTATGGACGAGCCGTTATCAAACCTGGATGCAAAGCTCCGTGTTCAGATGCGTCTTGAAATTTCCAAGCTGCATCAGAGACTTCAGACAACGATCATCTATGTAACCCATGACCAGACAGAGGCTATGACACTTGGTACTCGTATCGTTGTATTAAAGGACGGTGTGATCCAGCAGGTAGATTCTCCGCAGAACCTTTACGACAGACCGGGTAACTTATTCGTTGCCGGTTTCATCGGTTCTCCTCAGATGAACTTTATCGATGCCACACTTCAGAAGGAAGGCAACAATACATACCTTGTATTCGGACCGAACAAGATTACCGTTGTTCCTGAAAAGGCTGAGAAGGTTAAGGATTACATCGGCAAGGAAGTTACATTTGGTATTCGTCCGGAGTGCATTTATGCTGCTGTTACCTATCCGAAGGCAAACGCAAACAACACAGTTCATTCCACAGTTCGTGTATACGAAATGCTCGGTGCCGAAGTATTCGTATATGTTACGGTTGAAGGCGTTGATGTTACTGTTCGTGAGGCTCCGGGTACAGTTGTTAAACCTGGCGATGAAGTGGACATCTGCTTTGATGTTGATAAGATTCATATCTTTGATAAAGAAACTCAGGTTACAATCTGCAACTAATCCGTTTTACAAAAACGTGTTTATAAGGATGATATGCAAGGACTGCTGTATAAAGACAGCAGTCCTTTTTAGTGGTGGTGCGCCTGGCGGCGCACGTTTCTTAAGGGTGAAAGTCCCAAATCCGCCCGGTAGTGGGAAGGATATAGCCGAAGGCAAGGGTGTCCATTGTGAAGTGGAATCTGAAGGAAGCTGGATGTGGGGAACCTACTAACCCACGGGCAAACCTCTGGTCTGACGGACAGAAATCGTATATAAGGCTGTACATGAGGGTGAGTCTGCCAATCAAGATGAAGCCCGATAGCTACACGGAATCATGTGCAGTAGATGCGGC
>CASFBR010000034.1 GCA_949292795.1 uncultured Eubacteriales bacterium | reverse complement strand
ACCATGATGGTCACCCATAATCTGCGCTATGCCGTCGAATACGGCAGCCGCCTTTTAATGATGCATCAGGGCAATTATATTATCGATAAATCCGGAGAAGAAAAGGCTGCCCTTACAGTGGACAGCCTCCTTGGAGAATTTAATCAGATCAGTATTGAATGTGGTAATTAAAAAGCACCGGGTCAGGAAGCATCTGAAGTGCCGCCGGCCAAATCCGGTGAATTGGAAGCGCCGTCCAATGAATTGGATGGCGCTTTGCTCTCTGGTGCCTCAGTCTCTTTGTTTTGCGGGGAATCCGGAGCCGTTGTTGACGGCTGTTCGGATGTCCCGCTTTCTTTTTCCGATGCCGGATTTTCATTTTCCTGTGTACTTAACAGAACTCTTCCCCATTTTCCTTCATATCTGACCCATGCGCTGCCATCCTGAACCGGACGGGCTTCATCAAATATAAATGGCAGGACAGCGGAACCGTTTTGATCTAAAAATCCCCATTTTCCGTCTTTTTTAACAGCAACATAGCCTTCACAGTAGCCGTAGGGCGCTCCCTGAATATATCCGGACTGGGCTTCGGAATTGACCGGCCCGAGATATTTTGCGCCGTCATATTCACATGGAACGACAAGGGTGCCCTCCAGGCTGCAAAATCCCCACTTTCCGCCAAGGCACACCGCCATCATTCCCTCCCAGGAACGCTTTCCCGTGTCTTCATAAATGAAATCGGTGCACAGGCCATCGGCCCCGGCCAGCGCATAGCGGGCATTCTCGAGCGTGTAAGCTTCGACAGTGCCTGAAATTACCGGCACCAGTGTCCCGGCCTCAACCTCATAGGGCGTATCCTCCACGATCGTCCCGGCCGGTGTATGTACGATACGAAAAACGGCTTTCTGCTGGTCATCCCACAAATAATCATAGGAAACCGTGTCGTGCTCGTGGGTGACATCGGGATTGAGTGTATAATCTTCATTAATGAGAACACTGCTCCCGTCATCCCTGAAGCCGTACAAAAGCCCGGCACATCTTAAAATATACTGAAACTGCGGCTCCAGTACGACATTGCCGGCGGTATCTATCAGTCCGGCCTGTCCGTCGCGAATCAGCATACTCACATTTCCGGAATAAATATCCTCCTGCACGGAGCATCCCGGAACCGGCATAATATCCGCCGCTTCAATCGCAGGCTCCAGCACCCACGACACCGTACCTTCTGCGGTCTTTGCCCCGGCATCCGAAGCACTGGTTTCCGGCGCTTCGGCCGTGTCCGGCGTCCCGGTTTCCGCCAGGCTGCCTTCCGTGTCCGCCTGCGGCCGGATGCTTCCGGAAAGCTCCCGTATGCGCTGCTCAAGCTGAGCATCGCCGGTGCGCTCATAGCCCTGGGAAAGTATCTCTACTGCTTTTTCCGTATCATCTAAAGCAACATAAAGCTCTGCCAGGCAAAAATACCCTTCTGCTTCCCCCGGCTCCATCTCAACCGCTTTATAATAGATCTCTTCCGCCTTCCCATAGTTGGCCTCCCTGTAATAACGGTTGCCCTCCAGGATGACATCGGCATAGTCCTGTCCGAAAGGCCGCCAGATCAGTATGCCAATGATCACTGCTGCGATTACTACAACAGCCGCAATGCCAAGGATGATCCAGCGTATTCCCCGGCCGCCCCGGGCAGGCTTCATCCTTGGTTCCGGCATCTCCCGGCCATGCATATCCGCCTCCCCGGACGGTCCCCATACTCCGGGCCCGTTCTCCGGAAAATCTGTATCTTCAAGATTAACTTCTTTTAATTCCACATTTTCCAAATGAAACCTGGAAAGATCGAGCGTATCCTCCACAGTCGGGCCCCGGTCATCCTGCGGTGCACCTGTAAAAGGCTTCGCCGTCCCCTCGGGTATGTTCTTTGACGGGCCGCGCCGTCCAAAGCCGCTGCGGGAATCCACACTTTCCACAGTTATCTTCCGTATACGGGAGGACGCACTGGACTTCTTTTTCTCCGACTGTTCAGTCCCAGGCTTCAGGGGTTCCCCACACCGGGCACACTTTCGTGCATCGTCCGGATTATCAGCCCCACAATGACTGCAAATCATGTAAATCCACCTCACTTTACGAACTATACCCATTATACACGAAAACCTTTTGCCGGTATACACCTTTTATTATTTTTTTCAAACTATTCCGTTCTCAGACCGTCCAGTATATTTTCCCGGCGTACCTTTCCAAACGAATATGCCATCGAAACACACAGTAATACAAACAATACCACCACTGCAATCACCAGATAAGGAACCGGCAGCACAAAGCCAAAGCTAAAGGTACCCCGCATAATATAATATTCGGCGGCGACCATAGCGATTCCGATCGGTATGCCATAAATCAGCGTTTTGATTCCGTAAAACAGACTTTCAAACATGAGCATCCGGTTAAATGCCTTTGGCGTCATGCCTACGGATTTTAACATCGCCAGCTCCCGGCGGCGCAGGTCGATGCCGGTGGATATGGTATTCATAATATTAGCCGTGCAGATGAGCGTCATCAGTATAATAAAGCCGAAGCAAAAGACCTGAAGCATCAGCATCAGTGCGCGGTCGCCCTGCTCTGTCTCCCAGTAGGAATAATAACCGTCAAACAAAGCGGGATTATCGTCACACATTTCTTTTACAGCTTCGGTCAATGCCTGTGGGTCATCGCCCTGCATATAGATGACTGTCCGCATAAAGCTACCGGCATTGTTATCATCCGCCTGTGTCTGCACAAAATCATACAAAAAGCGGTCCATCGTTATGCCATACATATCCTGGCCAATATAAAACTCTGACGAAAAGCCCATAGGTATCACATCTGTTGCCGCCTTTACATCCATCGTTAAAATACCTTCGTCCATATAAGTATTGCCATCCGCATCAAAGCGCTCTTTGTCCATGGCAAAGGCGCTCCCGGCATCCACATGAAACGCCGTCACATCAGCCCACTGATAGCTTCCTGTAACCATCGGATAGCGTTCAATCAGAATGACCGGCAAATGGCCGCTTTCGGTATCGGAATAAAACTCACGGATTGCATTCTCGTCCATTCCGATTCCGCTCATATAATCGGTCAGCGCTTCCTCATTCATTCCCCGTATCTCCACATTCACACGATCAATACGGTTTTGCTCAAGCAGCTCTTTATACTGATCGGTCACGACCGCCTGCGCATCTTCCTCCGCAAAAGAAAAGACCGTATCCCCGTAGCTGACCGCACTGTATGCGTCCGCCTCCGTCAGCTGAGCACACATACTCACAGCCTCGGAAATAGTCCTGGCATCGCCCGCCTCACAATCCGCGTACACATCCCAGGTTCCTTCCGTGTATGTCAGCCCAAAGCCCCTCTGGAGCATCGTAATATATCCGGAAACACTGATAAACAGCGTCAGGCTCAGAACAAGGGAAATCACCGTCACACGGTAGCTCTTTTTATTGCGCTTCAGATTTTTTAACGCAAGCTCCCCGGGAAATCCAAAAAGCTTCCGCGTCAGCCGTGAGGTTTTTACTTGGCGCCGGGTCAGCTTTATATCCCGGCTCTGGCGTATGCTTTCCACCGGCGTAATGTGCGAAGCCCGCACTGCCGGTATCCAGGAAGAAACCAGTATGGTCAGTACTGCCAAAATCACAGCGGTTATTACAACAGACGGGCGGACAACGCACACAAGCTTTGTGCCATCTCCGGTCACACGGGCCACAAATGGGGCGATCGCCCGGAAGGTGACCGCAATGCCGCCGATACCCGCCGCAATACCGATGGGAATACTGATCAGACCGATCAAAGCGCCTTCAAAGAGCACTGAACGGCGCTTTTGCGCCCGTGTCGCCCCCACACTGGATAACATGCCTAACTGCCGGCTGCGCTCAGATAATGAGATGGCAAATGCGTTATAGATGAGCATCACTGAGCCAACGGTAATGATTGCCAGTAAAAATCCGCCAAAGCTTTTGATAAACATGTTCATACTGTCGCTGGGCGTTACGCCGTAGTAACGAAGGAGTCCGTCGTGAAGCACATAGGAATCCGCACCGATGGCATCGGCAAGGTTGGCGGTTTCTTTATAAATCCCGGTTCCGATATGTGAAAAGATCACCCGGACATTCAGTGTCTGTGCATCCGAAAGCATCGTATCGGAAAGCCATGTGATCACGGTATAGCCCGGCGACCACAAATATTCGCTGGACGGTGTACGGATAATGCCGACGATGCTGAGCTTAACACTTTCTCCATTTTCCACAAAGCTTTCTTCGTTTCCAGGAAAATTCTGGAAGGACGCGTTCTGGTCGTAGTAAAAGCCCTCTTTACTGTCCCGGCAGCCCAAGACCGCCTCAAAGCTGCTGCCGATTCCATAACGTTTTGGGTATGTCTTAGCCAGCGTTTCTGTCACGACCGCCTCACCCGGAGCCTGGGGCAGACGCCCTTCAAGCACTTCAAGCTGCATATCCTCCTGCATTGCCCCATCGGCAGCCTGAATATAAAGATAAGGTTTTTCCTCATCCACGGGGTCTGTGATTGGGCTGTACCCAAGTGTCTCATATGCCATCACTTCATCCAGCCCTCCGTATTGTGTCAGCGCCTCATACTGGCTTTCGTCAAGATTTTGATATTCTGCTGTCCACCGGCCGCTTTCATTGATTTCCCGTACCCGGAACATGTCCATAAACGATTCGATTGAGACCAATACTGCGGTAATCATTGCCACTGAAATGATTACTCCGAAGATCGTCACCATCGTACGTTTTTTATTTTTCTTCATATACCGCCATGTCACTTTTGATACAATGTTCATAAGCTCACCTCGGATACATATTCTCTGTGGGAGGCTGCCCGAAGCACCTCGTCTCTCGTGATCTTTCCATCTTCAATATTAATAATGCGGTCCGCCTGCAGGGCGATGCTTTCATCATGGGTGATCACGATCAATGTCTGACGGTATTTCCTGTTGGAATACTTCAAAAGCTCCACAATTTCCCCGCTGTTTTTCCGGTCCAGATTGCCGGTAGGCTCATCGGCCAGCACAAGCGCCGGATGGGTGATCAGTGCCCGTCCGATGGACACTCTCTGCTGCTGTCCGCCGGAAAGCTGGTTGGGCAGATGATGCATCCGGCTTTGAAGCCCGAGTGTTTTAATCAGCTCCTTCGTGTACGCCTCATCCGGCTTTTGTGCATCCAAAAGCAGCGGCAGCGTCATATTTTCCCACACATCCAGTACCGGGATCAGGTTATAAAACTGATAGATCAGCCCGATCTGACGGCGTCTGAAAATCGCCAGCTTCGTCTCGTTAAACTGATAAATATCCGTCCCCTCGATCACGACCTGGCCGCTGCTTGGCCGGTCAACGCCGCCGATAATATGCAGCAATGTCGATTTTCCGGACCCTGACGGGCCGGTGATTGCTACAAATTCGCCCCGCTCCACGCAAAAGCTCACATCATCCAGTGCCTTTACCGCGGTTTCTCCTTTGCCATAAATTTTTGTCAAATGGCTGACTTCTAATATGTTCATAAAATACAGACCTCCTTTTCATCGTTACATTAAGTATAACCGCTGATCCTTACAGCCAAATGACATTAAAAATAACAAAATTGTCACAAAGCCAGACCGTATCGCGGCACCGTCCGAGGCGGCAGACATCCGCAGGCTAAAAAAATCCGGCAGAACCGCAAAATCCGGCAGAACCGCAAAATCCAACAGGGCTGCCATATTCCGTCACATCTGTGTTTTTAAAGATGTAGCTCATATGACAGCCCTGTTAAAGCCCGGTTCTTTAAATGCAAATTTTCAGATCGTTCGATTTCCTGCCGATATTTTGCGAAACAGCCGCATCAGCACAAAGATAGCCGCCATCGCCAGGATGAACTCTGCCGTAAGCTGCGCATAGGCAAGCCCATATAGCGGAAACAGCCAATTTAAAATGCACAGCGCCGGAATCTCCAGGAGAAGCTTGCGCAAGATAGCGAAAATAAGTGCTTCTTTTCCCATACCAACCGCCTGGAACACGCCAACTGCCATAAAATCCACGCACAGAAACGGCAGGCCCAGGCAAAAGCCGCGCAAAAACCGCGTACCATAGGCGACAATGCTTTCGTTATCCATAAACATACTGACAATGCCGTGGGCTCCGATATAATAAAGAACAACCACTGCAAGGATAAAGCACAGTGCAATACGCATGGCAAACATCAGTGCCTTTTTCATACGCCTGTCATTGCCGCTGGCATAGTTGTAGCTAATCAGCGGCATCAGCCCCTGGGACATCCCCATGGAAATATTCATCGGCACCATATTGACTTTATATGTAATCCCCATCGCCGCAACGGCATCTGCGCCGTAAGCGGAAGTAAAGTTATTAAGGATCGTCATTCCGGTCACATTGAGCAGATTCTGGATCGATGCGGGTATGCCGACACCGAAAACGCCAAGGACGATCCGCCGGCGGAAGCCAAACATCTTCGGACGGATGCACACATAGGTATTGCCCCGCTTTACATACAGTAAAATAAAAAAATACAGACAGGCGATACAATTTGAAAGAAACGTGGCCAGCCCTGCGCCTTCGGCGCCCATGTCAAGTCCCCACGGTAAAATGAAGATGGGGTCAAGAATGATATTTAAAAAGCAGCCGCTCATTGTTCCGATGCTGGCATGAAGCGCCGAGCCCTCGGAGCGCACAAGATACGCCATAACAACGTTGAGAATGGATGGCATCGCGCCAAAGGTAACCGTCCACAGCATATAAGCTGAGGTTGCCTGGGAAGTATCCGCATCCGCTCCTAAAAGACTTAGCAGCGGCCCGGAAAATACTGTACACAGCACGGAAAATACAAATCCGAAGATAATGGAGCAGTAAAAACCGAAGGCAGAGCTTCGGTAAACCGTCTCGTAATCCTTCTGTCCGAGGGCACGGCTCATCATGCTTGAGCTGCCTACGCCAAAAAGATTATTGATGGCATTAAACGCCAGAAGAACCGGCCCGGCCAGGGCAACCGCTGCATTTTGTACCGGGTCATTGAGCATCCCTACAAAAAAGGTATCTGCCAGATTATAAATCACCATGACCAGGGAACTCATCACCGTTGGTACCGCCAGCCTGGCAATGGCCTGCGGTATAGGCATCTGCTCAAACAGAGCAATTTTCTTCGCATTGTCCATAAATCTCCCCCTTTACTCATAGACATGACGGCCGCGCAGGGCGCGGCCGTCATAGCTTTTAATCGCTTAGTTCATATAGCTTTTGAGCAGTTCCACCTTATCTAACTTCTCCCACGGCAGATCAAGATCGTTGCGGCCAAAATGTCCGTAAGCGGCTGTCTGCTTATAGATTGGGCGTCTTAAATCCAGCATTTTGATAATTCCAGCCGGACGGAGATCAAAATTCTCGCGGATGATCTCCACGATCTTTTCATTGGAAAGCTTTCCTGTTCCGAACGTATCGACCATGATGGATGTGGGATGAGCCACGCCGATAGCGTAAGAGAGCTGAATTTCACACTTGTCCGCGATTCCTGCGGCTACAAGGTTTTTCGCCACATATCTGGCAGCATAGGCTGCGGAACGGTCGACCTTTGTACAGTCCTTTCCGGAGAACGCACCGCCGCCGTGACGGGCATAGCCGCCATAGGTATCCACGATGATCTTACGGCCTGTAAGACCGCTGTCGCCGTGAGGTCCTCCGATTACAAAGCGTCCGGTCGGATTAATAAAGAATTTCGTCTGTCCGTCAACCATATGCTTTGGAAGGATTTCGTCAAACACATAGGCTTTGATGTCTTTATGAATCTGCTCCTGGCTTACATTCTCATCATGCTGTGTCGATAAAACAACCGCGTCAAGGCGCATCGGGCGGCCGTTCTCATCATATTCCACGGTCACCTGAGTCTTTCCATCCGGACGGAGGTAAGGCAGCGTCCCATCCTTGCGCACCTTTGTCAGCTGGCGGGCAAGCTTATGCGCAAGGGCGATGGGGTAAGGCATATATTCTTCCGTCTCGTTGGTCGCATAGCCAAACATCATACCCTGGTCGCCGGCGCCGATGGCGTCGATCTCCTCATCGGACATTTTATTTTCCTTGGCCTCGAGCGCTTTGTCCACACCCATGGCAATATCGGTGGACTGCTCGTCGATTGCTGTAATCACACCGCAGGTTTCTGCGTCAAAGCCGTATTTGGCCCGTGTATAGCCGATCTCAGCAACCGTATCGCGCACGATCTTCTGAATATCCACATAAGCGTTTGTCGTGATCTCACCCATAACCATCACAAGACCGGTGGTCACACAGGTTTCACAGGCGACACGGCTCATGGGGTCCTGCGCCAATAATGCATCAAGGATGGCGTCAGAAATCTGATCGCACATTTTATCAGGATGGCCTTCTGTAACGGATTCCGATGTAAATAATAACTTTTCCATAATATCCTTAGTATCTCCTTTCATCACTCGCACATACGTCTCCAAAACATATAAATATATAAATAATAAGAAACCAGGGGGTTCCTAGTGCGGTTTCCTGTTACATAAAAACAAGCCCGCAAAAGCGGACTTGATAAAAACTTTTCAAATCCTCTTATTGTTCGAGATACCTCGCTCAGGTTGGCACCTTCCATGTTTCAGGGGTTGCCGCAATTTCGCAGATCCTTAGTCTCCATTGCTCTGAATAAGAGAGTTTTTAAATGAAATTGTTATCTGGCTTCAGACGAAGATAGTTATCCGATCTTCAGACGGAATTTCTGGGCTTCCTTTTCATCGTTAATGCGCTCGATCATACCGCCCAGGGAACGGAGCTTTCCTTCAAAGTTCTCATAGCCCCTCTGGATATAATGAATATCATCAACGATCGTGTAGCCCTCGGCAGCCAGGCCGGCAATGACCAGCGCGGCGCCGGCACGCAGATCCGGTGCTGTCACCTTTGCCCCGTGGTATTCTTCTACACCGGTGACAAAAGCGGTATTTCCTTCAACTTTGATATTGCTTCCCATTCTGGCAAGCTCATCCACATACTTAAACCGATTTTCAAAAATGCTTTCGGTAACAATACTTGTCCCGTCCGACAATCCCAGCGCGATTAAAATCTGCGGCTGCATATCTGTCGGGAATCCCGGATAGGGAAGGGTCTTTATATTGGCCGGATGGCACCGGCGCGTTGCCACAACGCGGACAGCATCATCGGATTCTTCAATCTGTGCGCCCATCTCAAGAAGCTTTGCCGTAATGGATTCCAGATGCTTCGGGATCACATTTTTTACGGTAATATCGCCTTTTGTAGCGACCGCGGCACACATAAATGTGCCGGCTTCGATCTGATCCGGAATAATCGCATATTCGGCGCCTTTAAGATGATGCACGCCGCGGATACGGATCACATCGGTTCCTGCGCCGCGAATATCGGCGCCCATGCTGTTAAGGAAGTTGGCCACATCGACAATATGCGGCTCCTTTGCAGCATTTTCAAGGACTGTACGGCCTTCCGCCATTGCGGCAGCCATCATCACATTGATTGTCGCACCAACAGTCACAACGTCAAAGTAAATGTGCGCGCCAACAAGACGCTCCGCCTCGGCAACAATCATCCCATTTTCAATGCTGACCTTCGCGCCGAGCGCCCGAAAGCCTTTTAAATGCTGGTCAATGGGCCGGCTTCCGATGGCACAGCCACCGGGCAGCGCAACCTGCGCCCGCTTATACTTGCCGAGCAGTGCTCCCAGTAAATAATAGGAAGCACGGATTTTACGGATAAATCCGTCATCTATACAGAGTGAGTGGATATTTGCACCATTTATCTTAACGGTATTATCATCGATACGTTCAACCTTTGCGCCGATGGAAGAAACTGCCTGTAACAAAATCTTTGTGTCATTTACATTCGGTACATTCTCAATGAACACATCTTCATTGGACATCACGGCAGCAGCAAGAATACCAAGAGCCGCATTCTTTGCGCCGCCGATATTCACTTCGCCAACCAGAGGGTTGCCGCCTTTAATAATATACTGTTCCATTGCACACCTCTAAACTATTCATGCATATCACCGGCAATGCCGGTTCTGGCGCGGTCAGAAATGTCTGACTGCGCATTGCCTAAAGGTTATTATACCATATAAACGGAATTTGTAAATTCTTTTTTAAATTTTTATAACAGGACTGTGTAAGTCACGGATTTTCAGCCGGCGATGTCTGCAAATAATCACCACAAAAATCAAAACTCCGGCTGCAGTGATCATAAAGCCCGGTATAAAGCCCGTCGGTGTATAGGACATCTCCACCGTATGCTCACCGGCACTCAGGCGGATATACATCAGCGTACCGTCGATGGACTCCGGGGTTACCTTTTTCCCGTCGACCTTCACCGTCCATCCGGTATCATAAGGAATGGACGTAAACATAATGCCGTCCTCGTCCGCCCGGATCGTCCCGTGGATATAAGTTGATGACCACTGATCAATATCCCACTGATGCTGGCTGACATCCTTATAAAAAGCTTCAAACACGGATTCATTATAGGAAAACATGTATAACGTAATCGTTCCGCTGGAATGGTCGCTGTCTGTCACAAATTCCAGATCAATGTGGCCGCTGTCGCTAAGCTCCACGATATGACCGCGGGTATCAGAGTAGGTTTTGACCGAATCATTGCGGCTGACCTTAAGGCTGTCACAGTTGGCCGCCTTATAATATATATAATGGGTCTGTCCGTCGGTTATATCCATACTCAGCTTCAGGCTGGCATCTGTGGAGGCACTGCTCTTACTATACGAGTATTCGCCATTTCCAAGATCAGAAACCTCGCAGTTTTCTCCCGTCAGTCCGGTAACATCCTCATCCACAAACATAAAATCCGTCGTCCCGGTCGTTTTCTGCACAAAATCATTGAGCACATATTCCGGCCGCGAAACATTGTGGTTCCAGTTGGCATAGGCTTCATCGACCATAAAGCCAAGCGACAGCGCATACGGATTTTCATAAAGGTGCTGACTGCCGGAAGTATATAGATAGTTAAAGGTGCGTATCTGATCGGTCTCATCCGTAGAAACAAGATATTTGATTCCGAAAATGCTGTCCGTCAGCGGAGTTGCGCCCACATAGCTGTACTTATTAGTTGCCTGGAAATAGCCGACCTGTCCCATGAGATCGTTGATTGCCGCCCCCATAGTGGACGCAAACAGGGACACACCCGGGAAATCCAGCCACATATTGTTATTTCTTGCCGCAAATGAATCCATCTCCATCCGGTAAAAGCCTCCGGACTCCTTGTCATCGGTAATCTCCTTAAGCTCTCTGGAGGATTCCAGATACTGATTATAGGATGTCCTGCTGATGCTGCCGTTTTCACACAGGCCATAGATGGAATTTCCCGCCGCTTCTATTATAATAAGCACCATCGCTGCGCCGCGCAAAATCGTCCTGCGCGGGAGCGCAATTTTGTACAGGCACATCCATACAAAATATAAAAATGTCAGGATTTCTGTCACAATATACACATAGACTTCCTGATCGCTGTCCGGGTTCAGCCAGCACCATAAAATAAGGCCCTGGATCACAATAAATGACAGAAAATACTGCCAGTATGAATACCGGCGGAGCCTTAAGATGACCTCATAGGCCATGGAAAGCGCCAGGAACGCATAAATAAACGTAAACCGCGCCGGAAGGCTGTTTGGAAAATGAAAGCCGTGCCATATGTAATCAAGTATTCTGAAATTGGTGCTAAACAGCAAAAAAGCCAACAGCGCTGTTTTCATTATGCGCACATAAACCGGAATTTCCCGGCATAGCAGATACAAAATAATCAGCAGCAGCGTAAACACGCCAAAATACAGGTTTGGCCTTCCGCTGAGCTCTGTCGGCTTTGTAAAAGCAAACTGCTGGCTTAAAAGCTCCGTTACACCGTGATAAAACCGTATCTCCGTCGGAAATTTGGAGCCTGCGGAATTGGATACAGACAGGGCAGACAGCGTTGGCAAAAGCAGAACCGCACTGCAGGCTCCGGCAAGCAGCGAATACCCGGCAAATAAAAAACCGCGTTTAAAAAACAGGGCAGCGTTTTTTTTGCGCTGTTCAAAAAACAGTACAAAAAAATAAAGTATAAGAAACAGACAGACCATGATCGCAATATAATAATTGCATATAATACACAGCGCCAGTGTCAGGCCGTACATCAGTCCCTTTCCTTTTTTTACAAGCCGTTCAAGCCCGAGAATGATCAGCGGCAAAAGCACAAGGCAATCCAGCCACATAACATTCCAGTTATAGCCTAAAACCCAGCCGCACAGGGCGTAAAACAGGGCAAAATAGACGATCGTAACGTCATAGCGGCGAAAGCGCCTGCGGATATAGTAGGCAAAAGCGGTGCTCGCCAAAGCAATCTTAAGCATGATCAAAAAGGTGAAGGCTTCCAGTAAAAATCCCGGCGGGAACAAAAGCACTAAAATATTTAAAGGGCTTGCCAGATAATAGGCAATGATCGCCCAGAAATTCATTCCAAGACCGCCGGCAAAGCTGTAAAACAGCGACTCTCCGCCCCATATCTTGCGGTAGAGCTCCGAAAAAAACGGCGCATACTGGTGATAGGAATCGATGATCTGCACCTGGCGCTCACCAAAAGGATATACGCCCAGCGCGATATAGGCCGCTGTCAATATCAGCAGCGGCAAAATAAATGCCATCAGATAATATCTGTTCTTTACAATAAACCGCCCTGGAGCTGTATTGTTATAAAATCCGCCCAGAGCCTTCCTGACATGAATTTTCATTCTTCCTCTCCTTACACATTCCAACAATCCCCTGGCGCAGCTTTTCAATGGCGCCCTCAATGGACAATCCGTCCACATTCACGATAATATCTGCATACTTTTCATACAAAGGACAGCGCTCCTGATACAAATCCCACAGCGTACTGCCATCCTTTAACACAACACCTCTTTTATTCAGATCGCCCAGCCGCTGTTTTAGCGCATCGTACGACAGCTGAATATATACGATCAGGCCGTCCCGGTGAAGCGCTTCCATCGCCTGAGCGCCATAAACGACGCTGCCTCCGGTGGCGATCACCGTCTGCCGCACATGTATATCCCGGTTCACCTGATTTTCGATCGCGATAAAGCCGTCAATCCCGTGGATTGAGATCAGCTCATGAAGTACTTTCCCCTCCTGCTTCTGGATTAAAAGGTCCGAATCAATAAATTCATAGCCAAGGATTTTGGCAAGTACAACGCCGATCGTACTCTTGCCGGCACCAGGCATACCAATCAGAACAATATTCTTCATATATAACCTCCTGCGCGAAGGCAAATCGCCCTCCTGAATCATTTCTTTCCGCAGGCACGCAGCCTGTGCGTGCCTCGGGTCTGAATCGTTACCATTGTGTTACTGCTCTCTTCGAGAGCAGCAACCGTCGATTTGCCATTTTTATGTCGCTGCGCGAAGGCAAATCGCCCTCCTGAATCAGCCCTCCCCGCAGGCACGCAGCCTGTGCGTGCCTCGGGTCTGAACCGTAACTATTGTATCATTATAAAAAATGAAAGACAACTATTTACACAGTAAATTCAAACTTTTATACTATTAGTAAGGAAGGAACAGCTGGCTTTCATATAGAGTGCTGCCGCGCTGTGCGCGGCATGAAGGTTTTACAGGACGGGAGGTGAGAGGCTATGGCAGCTTCCAGAATTATTTTTCATATTGATGTCAATAGCGCCTACTTAAGCTGGACGGCAGTGGAGCGGTTGAAAAGGGGCGGCAGGGATACGCTGGATATTCGGACGATCCCGGCTATTATCGGCGGTGATATTTCCAAGCGCCGGGGTGTTGTGCTGGCCAAGTCGATACCGGCCAAAAAATACGGTATTGTCACAGGAGAGCCGGTCGTAGATGCTTTCAAAAAGTGTCCTGTCCTTAAATCCTACGCGCCCGACCACAGGCTTTACGCCCGGTACAGCCAGGCGCTTCGGGCGCTTTTATCACGCTATTCACCATCCATACGGCCGTATAGTATTGACGAATGCTTTATGGAATATGTTCCTGTTCCCGGAACAGACTCGCCGGTGCAGGGAGCCGCTGTCATAAAAGACGAGATTCGCGATACCCTGGGCTTTACTGTCAATATCGGCATTTCCACCAACTGCCTGCTTGCAAAAATGGCCTCGGATTTTAAAAAGCCCGACCGAATCCATACCCTGTTTCCCGAAGAAATCCGTAAAAAGATGTGGCCGCTCCCGGTGCGCGACCTGTTCATGGTCGGCCGCTCCAGCGCTGCGCGGCTTGAGCTTTTAGGCATCCGCACCATCGGTGATCTTGCACAGATGGACCCGAAAATCCTCTCCTCCCATTTAAAAAGCCACGGACAAACGATCTGGGAATATGCCAATGGTATTGAGCGCACCCCTATTGACGCGCGCTCCAATGCCGACGCCAAGGGTATCGGGAACTCCACAACTATTTCCTTTGATGTTACGGACCGGGACACGGCCGCCTACTTTCTCATGGAGCTGGCAGAATCCGTTTCCCGGCGCCTGCGCAGCCAGCATGTGCTGGCAGGGCTTGTAACCGTTGAGATCAAATACAGCAGCTTTGAATCGGTGTCCCATCAGACACAGCTTGTGACACCGGACAATACGACCGATACGATTTATAAAACCGCGCTGCGCCTTTTTGACGAGCTGTGGAACCGTCAGCCCATACGTCTGCTCGGCATTCGTACCGCTAGGCTTTCCTCCGATACGATCCGGCAGCTTTCCATCTTTGACCTTCAGACAAATGAAAAGCAGCAAAAGCTGGATTGCGCGCTCGACCAGATTCGCCAAAAATTCGGTGACCGCTCTGTCATTCGCGCCAGTCAGCTAAAAAAGCCGTCCCGTCACCGCTGAGCATACCGTTTAGCCGCCACTGATAGCCGCTGAGCACAGTGTCCGATTACCGCTTCTGGCTGCCGCTAAACACTACCTCCGGTCACCGCTGACCACAGTAACCACAGCTTTCTATTATCGCCGGTCACCGTGTCCGGCCTTCCGGCCGCAGCTTTTCAAACGCTGTAAATTGTGATACACTTGTGGTACACGAACGTGAATGATACAATACACTTACACTGGCCCCGGTTAAGCCCTGCTTTACCGGAAAGAACCCGATCATTTAAAAGTAATTATTCAGGAGTTTATATTATGGATACAACCCCCAGAAAAATCTATGTCTTTGGACATAAAAACCCCGATACCGATTCCATATGCTCGGCAATCTCCTATGCGTATTTGAAAAATCAGATCGCCGCTCATATGGGAGACGGCCGCGCCGCCTTAAGTGCATTTGTCACCGCCCAGGAAGCGCCGGAAAATGCAGTCTACGTGGCCCGCAGAGCCGGACAGCTTGGCCCCGAAACGGAATATATCCTGAAGCGCTTCAATACCTCCGCGCCAAAATATATTAACGACGTGCGCGTTCAGGTGGCGGATATTGACATCCGCAAAATCGACGGCGTATGTGACAGCATTTCCTTAAAACAGGCATGGACCATTATGCGTTCCGTCAATATTGCGACGCTCCCGGTCTTAAATCCTGACAAAACACTTAAAGGGCTCATTACGATCGGCGATATTGCCCGCTCTTATATGGCGGTTTACGATAATACGATTCTTGCCAAGTCCTCCACGCCCTATGCCAATATACTTGACGCCTTAGACGGTGATATGATCGTCGGGGACAGGGAGCAGTCCGTCACCGGCGGAAAAGTCGCCATCGCCGCTGCCAACCCGGAGCTCATCCGCGAGCATATCGAGGACGGTGATGTGATTATTCTCGGAAACCGCTATGAGACGCAGCTTTGCGCCATCGAGCAGCATGCTTCCCTTCTGATCGTCTGTGAAGGCTCACCGGTTTCACTGACCATCAAAAAAATTGCTGAGAACAACGGCTGCGCCATCATCGGCACCCATTTTGACACTTACACAGTGGCCCGCCTGATCAATCAGAGCGTTCCCATCAGCTACTTTATGAAAAAAGATGACCTGGTTACCTTTAAAACGACCGACTTTATTGCAGATATAAAAGGAACAATGCTCAAAAAAAGGCACCGGGATTTCCCGGTACTTACAAGGAACCGGCGCTTTGCCGGAATGATTTCCCGGCGGTCGTTAATCAACATGCCACAAAAAAGGCTGATCCTTGTGGACCACAATGAGCTTGAACAGGCAGTCGACGGCGTTTTGGACGCAGAGGTCATCGAAATCATCGACCATCATAAGCTTGGCACTGTGGAAACAATGAAGCCCATCGTTGTGCGCAATCAGCCGGTGGGCTGCACCGGAACAATCATTTATCAGATGTTTGTGGAAAATGCCATTGACATTCCGCCCAATATTGCCGGTCTGCTCTGCGGCGCGATCATTTCAGATACCCTGCTCTACCGCTCCCCGACATGCACCGATGCGGACCGTCAGGCCGCTGAAGCGCTGGCCGGCATTGCAGGTATTCAGACCAATGAGCTGGCCCGGGAAATGTTTGCCGCCGGAAGCAATCTGCACTCAAAATCCGAGGAAGAAATTTTTTACCAGGATTTCAAACGTTTTACCGCCGGGACAACAACCTTTGGCGTCGGACAGATCATGTCCATGACACAGGATGAGCTGGATGAGATCAAGGAGCGCATGATCCCATATATGCACAAGGCAAAGAAAAACCATGGCGTTGATATGGTTTTCTTCATGCTGACAAACATTATTGACGAATCCACCCAGCTCCTTTACTCGGATGATCAGGCCCGGGAAATCGCTGAAAACAGCTTCAATATTACCGCCGCAGACCATCAGCTTTATCTGCCCGGCGTTGTTTCCCGCAAAAAACAGCTGATCCCCCGTCTCATGGCGACCCTGCAGCAATAGGAGGATGTATCGATGCAGCTATATCAGAAAAAAATCAATATCATCGGGCATAAAAATCCGGACACTGATTCCATCTGTTCGGCGATTGCCTATGCCTGGTTAAAAAATAAGATGGAAGAAACCTCCGGCGGCCAAAAGCGCTACATTCCCCGCAGGGCAGGCCAGGTCAGCTCTGAGACCGCTTTCGTATTAAATACCTTCCATACCGCCGTTCCTTCTTATATTAATGATGTGCGCAGTCAGGTGAAGGACGCCAACCTGGATGAAAGCTGTCCGGTGAGCCGTACATTATCGCTGAAAAATGCCTGGCGTATTTTAACCGAGCGCCATCTGGCAACGCTCCCCGTTGTGGACGATCAAAATCATCTTGAAGGGCTGATCACCCTCGGGGATATTGCCAAATCCTTTATGGGTGTTTACGGGAATACGATCCTGTCTGAAGCGCACACGCCCTATAAAAATATACTGGAAACGATTGACGGACAGCTCCTTGTGGGCGACCCGGACAGCGCCGTTACCCGGGGCAAGGTGCTCATTGCCGCTGCCAACCCGGACCTTATGGAAAAATATATCGAAGAAGATGATATTGTCATTCTCGGCGACCGCTATGAATCCCAGCTATGTGCCATTGAGATGAACGCTTCATGTCTGATCGTATGCATGGGCGCCGATGTATCTCCGGCGATTCAAAAGCTGGCTGAGAGTAAAAACTGCGCCATTATGACGACCGAATATGATTCCTTCATCACCGCACGGCTTTTAAATCAGAGCATCCCCATCGCGCATTTTATGGTACGCGACCATCTGATCACCTTCCGCCTCGATCATTTTGTGGAGGACATCAAAAGTACAATGTCCCATCAGCGCCATCGGGATTTCCCTGTGCTTGACGGCGAAGACCGTTTTATCGGTATGCTCTCCCGTCACAGCCTGATCGATATGGACAAAAAGCAGCTCATCCTTGTCGACCACAACGAGCGGTCGCAGGCGGTCGACGGTATCAATGACGCGGTCATTTTAGAGATCATCGATCATCACAAGCTTGGCCATGTGGAAACATTAACGCCGGTCAATTTCCGAAATCAGCCGGTCGGCTGCACAAGCACGATCATTTATATGATGTACCAGGAAAATCATGTGGAAATTCCACCGGACATTGCGGGTCTTATGTGCTCAGCGATCATTTCAGACACCCTGCTTTTCCGTTCGCCCACCTGTACACCGCTGGACCGTCAGGCTGCACAAACGCTTGCAGACATCGCCGGAATCGACATGGAAAGCTATGCCCGGGATATGTTTAATGCCGGGAGCAATCTGAAAAACAAATCTGCGGAGGACATTTTTTATCAGGATTTTAAAAAGTTTACGGCAGGAAAAACGACCTTTGGCGTCGGGCAGATCAATGCAATGAACCAGGAAAGCCTTGATGAAGTCCGCGGCCGCATGATGGAATATCTCGAGCTTGCCATGACCCACCACGAAGTCGATATGATTTATTTTATGTTAACCAATATACTGACCGAATCCACGGAGCTGCTCTGCTACGGCGACAGCGCCGTTTCCACGGCCGCCAATGCCTTCGGTCAGACCCCCGATGGCCCAATCCTTCGCCTTCCGGGCGTCGTGTCCCGAAAAAAACAGCTCATCCCAAAGCTTATGGGTGAGCTTCAGCAGACCTGATACAGGAGGTATTTACAATGTCAAAACAACAATGGAAACCCGGAAATATGGTATATCCCCTGCCTGCTGTTTTAGTAAGCTGCGGCAGCAGGGACGGACGGATCAATGTGATGACCGCCGCCTGGACCGGCACGATCTGCTCAGATCCGGCAATGGTCTATGTATCTATTCGGAAGAGCCGTTACTCCCACAGTATCATCAAAGAAAGCGGCGAATATGTGATCAATCTTACGACCGAGGCGCTGGCTTATGCCACAGATTTTGCCGGCGTAAAGTCCGGAAGAGATATGGATAAATTTAAAGAACTGAAGCTTACCCCGATCCGGGGCACATTAAAATACGCGCCGATGATCGATGAAAGCCCGGTATGCATTGAATGTACTACGGAAAAAATCGTTGAGCTTGGCAGCCACGATATGTTTATCGGACGTGTATGCGCCGTCCATGCCGATGAAAAATATATGGATAAAAACGGAAAATTCAGCCTTGAAGATGCTCATCCGCTCGTTTATTCCCACGGACAGTATTACGGCATCGGACGCCACATCGGAAAGTTCGGCTATTCCGTGCAAAAGAAAAAGGGACTCTAAAACAGTCCCTTTTCTTTATCATTCCGGCAGCCGTTTTGCTCAGCCGAGATTAATGCATCAATCGCATCGTCCGCGGTTTTTGGCACTGCACGTCAATTCAAAGCTCATATCCAGCAGAGACGTGATTTTTTCCAAAGCTACTGTCCCATCCAGTAAAATCGTCAGCCACTGCTCATGATTCATATGATATGCGGGCAAAAAACCGGCGCCGGACCGGAGCATCCCAGACAGCATCGGATCACATTTTACATTAAGGATCGGTATCTTTGAATTGTCCGCCAGTCCAAGACGGTTCCCCGGTACATTCATAAGAACGCCATACCACTTTTTATTATCGTCGTGGCGCAATACCGTATAATCCGGCAGCGTCCGCCATGGATGTTCCGGCTTTGTCCCGTAGCGTTCCCCGGCATACGACAGCAGGGCATCCCACAGTTGTTCTGTCACAGCCCAAGCGCCTCCATTTCTTTAATGACGGTCATCTCGCAGGAACGCATGGCAAGAATCGTCTTTTCCATGAGCTCTTCCAGTGTCCATCCCAGGCGCTGCGCGCCCTCATCAATAATTTCCCGGGAGCAGCCTGCCGCAAATCGTTTGTCCTTATATTTCTTTTTCAGACTTTTAACTTCCATATCCATGACGCTTTTCGATGGGCGCATCTTTGCCGCAGCCCCGATCAGACCGGTCAGCTCATCGGCTGCAAACAAAACCTTTTCCATCATGTGCACAGGCTCCACATCCGAGCAGATTCCATAGCCGTGGCTGCACACCGCGTGAATCAGCTCCGGCTCAGCTCCGGCCCCATTAAGCAGCTCCACTGCTTTTTTGCAGTGTTCCTGAGGATAAAGCTCAAAATCAATATCATGGAGCAGGCCGCAAATTTCCCAGAAATCCGCTTCATCGCCATACCCCAGCTCATTGGCAAACCAGCTCATACAATAGCCCACCGTCAGGCCATGCTGAATATGGAAAGGCTCCTTATTATACTTCATTAAAAGCTCCAGTGCCGAAACATGTGTGAAATGTGTTGTCATTGGTTATTTCTCCCTGAACATCAAAATCATTCATTATTTTTCACCTGGTACACAGCCTTAAAGCTGTGTGCACCGTAAACCTGAGTCTCTGTTTCAAGTATAATCTCATCGGGACACAATGTCCATTGATTTTTTCATGTTACAGGTGTTTCCATTCCTCACGGGTATAATAGCGTTTAATCAGCCCTGCAGCCTGCTGCACCTGCGGCGCATCCATCGCCGCGCCGGAGCAGACCATGTAATGGCTGGTGCGTATATGCAGCCCCCGCACCGGCATCACCCGCAGCAATCCGGCGGCATACATCGGCTCACAGCAGACAATACGGCGGGGCAGAACAACAACACCTTTGTTCTGCTCCACCATATATAAAATACTGGAGTAGCTCTCCACTCCGGCCTGAAGGCAGCCGCCAAAAAGGGAGCTGTAACGGCGGCTGATGACATCATTTTGATCAGCAGCCAAAATCAGCGTCATTTTACGGCAATCTTCAAGGGTAAGCATGCCCTGGCATTTGGGAAAATAATTCCGTCCGAGGACAATCGCAAATTCATCCTCCATCAAACGGCATACCTGCCAGCCGTACTGCGCCTTTGCTTCTTCCAGGTCTTTGTAATATTCATCCGTCAGAGAAAAGAGGGAAAGTCCGGAAAAGCCCTTTTTCATTTCATCCATCAGCCGCTTGCCGCGGCCTTCATTGACGGTCACATGGATACCGGGATGTGCCTGTTCCAGCTCTATGAGAAACCGGTTAAACGACACAGCCAGCGCAAGCGATACGTTTACATTCACATTCATCGCCACCGGGGCAGCGGCCGGTTCCGGGTCAGCCGCCTGCCGCAACGTCTTCCAGCGCTCCGACAAAGCCACGATTGTCCGGGCATCCTCCAAAACGCACTGGCCTTCCCGGGTCAGTGTCACACCGCTTCGCTGACGGTAAAACAGTGAAAAGCCCAGCTCACGCTCAAGCCCCGCGATCGCTCCGGAAAGCGCCTGGGGCGATAAATATAGTTTTCGGGCAGCTTTATTTATCGAGCCGCATTCTGCTGTGGTCACAAAGTAGAAAAGATGTTTAAGCTGCACATCTGCGCCTCCTTTACGCCGCCCGAACGTTATAGGATCATGGCTGCATCATAGCCCTGCCGCACCGCATTGTACAGCAGCCCTGCTTTCGTGCAGTCGCCTGCACAAATCACGTCAAACGCAATTCCGAGGAACTGATCTCTTTGCACAGCCCTCGGGCGCATCCCCGCGGATAATATGACAGAATCAGCCGGGAACCACTGTTCTTTTTCCGGTCCCTGCGCAACAACGCCGTCCGGACGGATTTCTTTACAATATGTATTCACATTATAGGCGATATTTTCGTTTTTGTCCATCCATTCAAGCGTATGGGTGCGCTCACTGAAATAGCCGTCCGGCGCCAGAAGCGGACGCATTTCCAGCAATGTCACCGTTTTTCCAAGATGCGCCAGATGCAGCGCCGTTTCACAGCCGACCATCCCGCCGCCGATAATAACCACATGCTGTCCAAGCTTCCCGGCATCGGCGTAAATATCTACCGCCGTATAGACATTGGGGCCGTTTGCTCCGGGGATCGCAGGAATCACCGGCTCCGCCCCGATGGCAACGATCACAGCATCCGGCTTCTGCGCTGCAACAAGCTCCGGTGTGGCGGCACAACCAAGATGAATATCGACCCCGCTGCGTTCGGTCATCCGGATCAGCCAGTCACGGTACGCCTTCATATCTTTTTTAAACCACACATAATCCGCATAGGACAGCTGCCCGCCAAGCTTTTGTCCGGCTTCAAACAGCATCACCTCATGTCCCCGGGCCTTAGCCTGAATCGCCGCCTGCATTCCTGCAGGCCCTCCGCCGACAACGACAACCTTTTTTTCCCGCTTAGCCGGCGGATACATGTCCATCAGCTCCTGACGGCCGTATACGGGATTGACTGTACAGCCGTTATGCTTGGATGCATTGACAAAATCCTGAAGCACATCCTTGCTCGTATTGACACGGCCGGCTGCAATATCCAGGCAGCGCAGACACTTAATACACGGGCGGATTTCGTCCGCTTTCAGTGCACGGGTTTTTTCGCCCCAGTCCGGGTCTGCGATAAATGCCCGGGCCATGAGCACATAATCGGCCATACCTTCGGCCAGAATTTTTTCTGCCAGCGCCGGGTCATCGATCCCGCCTACGACGCCAATGGGAACATCCGGCAGTGCCTTTTTAACTTCAAAAGCTCTCAACGCGTTATGCCCCGGCTCTACAAAGTGAGATGGGTGCATGACCGGCCGGGTTTTCGCATTTAGACGGGTACCGCAGGAGATATGGATCATATCAGCACTCTCACTAAAAATACGAGCCATTTCGACACAGTCCTCAATCTCGATCCCGCCCGGCGTCAGCTCAGAGCCGCTTAAGCGAAGCTCAATTAAAATTTCCGGGACTTCCCGGCGTACCCTATCCAGAACCATTTTCGGAAAACGGCAGCGATTTTCAATACTTCCGCCATACTTATCCGTGCGGTGGTTGACAAGCCCGGACAGAAAGCCGCCCATAAGCCAGCCGTGGGCATAATGGAGCAGCACTGCGTCAAATCCTCCCCGCTTTGCCATCCGCGCCGCATTGACATAGCTTTGTGCGACCCGCTCCATATCATCCTCATTCATTTCCCGGACATGATTGCCGTTTGGCATATCCATCGCAGACGCGGCCATGGGCATTTCCCCGTGACAGTACTGAGGAAGCGCAAAATGGCCGTTGTGATTGAGTTCTATGGATGCCATGGAACGGTACATATGAACCATGTCCGTCAGTCTGTGAAGATTCGGAAGGCAGCTTTCATCGGTCAGATCAATATGGGAAGCATGTGCGCTGCTGTTTCCGTGGTCCAGCAGTGCTTCTCCAAGCGTCACCATCGCGGCCCCGCCGCGGGCTTTTCCGCTGTAATAAAGCACGCCTTCCATGTTAAGCTGATGATTAACGTCAATGATATGTCCATGGTTGGACGGCGCAGTCAGTATCCGGTTTTTAAAGGTCTTGCCCCGGATCGTCATTGGGGCAAACAAATGAGGATAGCGTTTTTCATATTCCTGCTGAATAATCATCGTTTCACCCCCTTACAGTAATGTCGCTGCGGCATCATATGCCTCATGAATGGCATCCTTAACAATGCGCGCCCTTTTGCAATCGCCGATGACCTTCACATCAAATGCGGTTTCAAGAAAGCTGTCTCTTTCGGCAGCCCGCGCGCGCATCCCTGTACACAAAATCACAGTGTCTGCCGGGATGAATACCGTGTTCCCATCTCTGTTCTCACAGGAAATTCCGTCTGCACATATCTTTGTGCACCGGGTATTTTCCATGGTCTTTACGCCGGCTTCTTCCATAAAGCGCAGCACATGAAGCCGCTCCGAAAGCATGGCATCCGCACAGAGGTGTTCACCCATTTCCACAACTGTGCATTTCCGGCCCAGCCGGTTTAAGTGGATGGACAATTCACAGCCGGACATCCCTCCGCCGATGATGGCCACCTGTTTGCCGGCCTTTTCTTCATGTCCGATCACATCCAGTATTCCAAAAACATTTTCACGGTCAGCTCCGGGGATTTGAGGTTTCACCGGCTCAGAGCCCACTGCAACGATCACCGCATCAAAACGGCCGCCAAGGACATCTTCCGCTGTGGCGGTTTTTCCAAGGACGACCGTAATCGGCCGTTTCTCCACCTGCCGCACAAGATAATCTCTGAATTTTGCCAGATCATGTTTAAACGGAATGTGCTGCGCATAATTAATGATACCGCCGAGACATTCGCTTTTTTCATACAGTGTTACGAGATGTCCGTCATCCGCTGCATAAATAGCTGCCTGCATTCCCGCAGGGCCGCCGCCGATGACCGCCACCCGCCGCTTATAAGGCGTTCTATGGATATGCCGCCGGTACTCATACTGATTATGGAGCGGATTGACACTGCAATGCGTACACCGTGTTGCTGTAAAATCCTGAAGGACACTGGTTGTGATTGCCACACGGTTGCCGCTGTCTATGCAGTGATTGCACCGGATACACGGGCGAATATCGTCCTCCCGGCCCTCCATCAGCTTTCGCGCCCAGTGTGGCTCTGCAACTGTCGTGCGGGCCATTTCCACATAATCCACATATCCCTCGCCGATCAGCCGGTCAGCCAGAACCGGGTCGCTGACATTACCGCAGCAGCCCACCGGGATTTTTACGCCATGATCCTTGACATATTTGGCCATATTGGCTGTATGCGCATGTTCGATAAACTGTGACGGATGCATATCCGCCCGGGTATGGGCCACGAACCGGGTGCCGCAGGAAATATGTACCAGATCAATGGCGTCTTCAAAGATTTTGATCATTTCTGTACATTCTTCAATCTCAATACCGCCGGGCACCATTTCTGATCCGCTGATGCGCAGTTCCAGATTCAGGGCATCACCGATCTGTTTCCGGATACGGTCGATAACCATGCGTGGGAAGCGGCAGCGATTTTCCACGCTTCCTCCGTATTTGTCCTTGCGCTGATTCAGCAGCGGTGATAAAAAGCCTGCCATCAGCCAGCCATGGCCGTAATGCAGG
>CASFBR010000033.1 GCA_949292795.1 uncultured Eubacteriales bacterium | reverse complement strand
TTATTCGCCACATCAAGTACATTCAACGCAATTTCCGTCATCATTGCTGTCTACTGGTATTTCTCAAGAATACCGGCAATATCATCAACGGTCAGTCGGCCGTAAACATCATCATTGATCATCATAACCGGCGCAAGTCCGCAGGCGCCGACACAGCGGCATGCGTCCAGTGAAAACTTGCCATCCGGCGTACATTCTCCTCCGACAATCCCAAGAAGCTCCATCAGCTTATTGTACACATCGCCGGAGCCCTTCACATAGCAGGCTGTACCAAGACAGACAGAAATCTGGTACCTTCCCTTCGGATTCAGGGCAAACTGAGAATAAAATGTAGCCACCCCATAGATCTTCTCCAGCGCAATACCTGTTTCGTTGGAAATGATCGTCTGCACTTCGATGGGCAGATAGCCGTAAATTTCCTGGGCTTTCTGCATGATCGGCATCAAAGCGCCCGGCTCGTTTTTAAGTTCTGCAATGACTTTGATGAGTTTCTCCTCCTGCTCCTTCGTTCCGTTAAAAGGAACCGTCTGCTTTGTAGAACTCAAGTAAATCCCTCCTTATTTTGATCTTGCATCCCCACGGTGTCCGGGCCTCATTGCGCACAAGCCGCCCTGACTTCCGGCCGCCTCCGGGATTTCTTAGTAAGTAATGCACAATTTTTATAAAGTGCTTTACTCCATTATGTCCATTATAACATTAACATTGATAATAATCTACACTCACTCCCTGTATTTTTTGTTAAATTTTCGACATTTGTTTTGTGCAATAAAATGACAGCGCTTAAACAATATGTATAACATTGTTAAATGTTAGTTATTTAACAATATTATTTTGTTGAAAATACATAATCTCAATGCTATACTGATGTTAGCGTTAATGTACGATAACGATTCAGCCATGCGGCCGGATATGACAAACAGATGCGCAGGGTATCATAGCCAACAGTTGTTTTCCTGCTTACAAACGGATTATACTTACAAACTGATTATACGAGGAGGTTATTTATGACGGTACTGGACATTAAAAATCTGCTGGATGCCGATGTTTTATCCGGAGATGAGCTGCTCCAAAAGGAAGTTCATTCGGCCTGTGGTTCAGATATGATGAGTGATGTGCTCGCCTTTGTCAAGGATCAGTCGGTGCTCATCACCGGTCTTTGCAACCCTCAGGTCATTCGGACCGCTGAGATGATGGATATTGTCTGTCTTGTGTTCGTCCGCGGGAAAAAGCCTGATGAACATATGCTGCAGCTTGCTTCGGAACGTGAGATTGCTGTATTATCTACACAGCTTCCCATGTTTTCAGCCTGCGGCATTCTCTACACAGCCGGACTTCGCGGAGGTGCTTCCATTGGATGATAAAATCACTTTGAAATATAACGTTTCCCCGGATGATTTTACCCGCGCAGGGGAGGCAAGCAGCAATGTCAAAAGTAAGCTCAAGCAGATCGGAGTGCCCCCGGAGATCGTGCGCAAGGCGGCGATTGCAATGTATGAGGGCGAGATTAACATGGTCATCCACGCGCAGGGCGGCGAAATCACCGTTACGATCGCACCGGATGCCATTACGATGATTCTTGCCGACCGCGGCCCGGGTATACCCGATATAGATAAAGCCATGCAGGCCGGCTACTCTACCGCGCCGGACAATATACGCAATCTCGGCTTCGGCGCCGGTATGGGGCTTCCCAATATGAAAAAATATTCCGACGAAATGACCATTGATACCAGGCTTGGCATCGGCACAACGGTCACGATGGTCATTCACATGTAAGCCATACGCCGGCATTTCTGCTGCGTATAAATATCCGTTCCCGGCATACAACCGGGCGCATACATTCACACACAGATGGTCATAAGGCCAGAAAAGCTTTAAGGAGGTGATTGCCATGGATAAATTTTTTCATTCCGTCTATCTGGAGGAGGACCTGTGCATGGGATGCATCAACTGTATCAAACGGTGCCCGACCCAGGCCATACGGGTACGCCACGGAAAGGCTGTCATCACCGGAAAGTTCTGCATCGACTGCGGCGAATGTGTGCGCATCTGCCCGCATCACGCCAAGCAGATCCGCCGGGACAGCATCGATGTGCTCAAAGAATACAAATATACCGTGGCGCTCCCCGCTCCTACTTTATACAGCCAGTTTAACCATCTCGACGATATTAATATTGTCCTGACAGCCCTTTTATATCTTGGTTTTGATGATGTCTTTGAGGTCAGCGCAGCCGCTGAGCTTGTCAGTGCCGCTTCCCGGTCATATGTGCAGGAGCACCCGGAAAAATGGCCGCTTATAAGCACGGCCTGTCCATCCGTCGTCCGCCTTATCCGGGTCCGTTTTCCAAACCTCATCGACCACCTGCTGCCTTTAAATCCGCCGGTGGAGGTGGCCGCACGGCTGGCACGGCAGCGGGCTATGGCGCGTACCGGCCTTAAAGCTTCCGAAATCGGTATTGTATTTATCTCCCCCTGTCCGTCCAAGGTCACCTATGTGCGCGCCCCTCTGGGCGTGGAAAAAAGCGAAATTGATAAGGTTCTTGCCATCAAGGATGTCTATCCGATGCTGCTTCCTGAAATGAAACGTGCCCGGCACAATCCAAAGGAGCTTGCCATGTCCGGCAGGATTGGCGTCGGCTGGGGCAGTGCCGGCGGCGAGGCCGGCGGTCTCATTACAGACAGCTATCTGGCTGCGGACGGTATTGAAAATGTCATACGCGTTCTTGAGGACCTGGAGGACGAGAGGTTTGGCCATTTGCAGTTTATCGAATTAAATGCCTGCAACGGCGGCTGTGTCGGCGGCGTCTTAACTGTGGAAAATCCTTATGTGGCCAAAGCCAAGTTAAAGCACCTGAACAAATATCTTCCGGTTTCTTTAAATCATCTGGAGGATTATGAGACGGCTCCGATGGACTGGTCCGTTCCCGTAACCTATGAACCGGTCTTTCGTCTTGGCGACAATTTTGCACAGAGCATCCACATGCTCAAACAGGTAGAGTCACTGTGCAACGAATTTCCCGGCCTTGACTGCGGAGCCTGCGGCGCGCCTACCTGCCGCGCTCTGGCGGAGGATATTGTGCGGGGCGATGCCACAAAGGATTACTGCATCCCGATCCTTAAAGGCCATATTCATACGCTGTCGGATAATTACATGGAGCTTTTAAATAATATCAGCCGGACACAGGGCTCGTCGTCCATCAGCATTGATACGGTCCGAAATTATATTCAAAATCTCATCGGCGAAATCTCTCTGCTGGATTCCCGTCTGGAAGAGCAAAATGCCGGTGTACGGAAAAAATCTTCGGACAGCACCAGAAGCGCCAGACATACGGATGCCGCCGATTCACAAGCCGGTGCTGCCAACCCATACGCTGACGCTCCAAATCCGCACAGTACTGATACGAAGCGGCGGGGGCCGTGCCCGGGCAACGGCGACTGTGAACACTGCCGCTGTATATGCCCTTATTATTAGCAGGTAATGATGCTCAAGGAGGATAAACACTATGACGATCCAGGAGCTTATTGACACCCGGCTGTTTACGCCGGTATGCGTCCCTAAAAATACATGTATACCGATTTCCACACCCTTTTGCTGCGATCTTTTAAGTATTGCCATGAGCCGTGCACCTCAGGGCTGTGCCTGGGTTACGGTCATGGCCAATATCAACACTCTGGCCGTCGCTTCTCTGACAGAATGTGCCTGTATCATCCTCGCTGAAGGTACTGCATTTGATGAGACCTGCCTGCAAAAAGCCGCGACACAGAATATTGCTGTATTTACAACAGACATGTCCATTTTTGACGCTGCGCTTTCACTGTGGAAGGCCGGTGCACAAAATACAGCTGCCACAAAAAATACGGCCGGCGTGCCTGTCTGACGTTGAACACATTCGTCTGATCCAGCCAAGCTAAGGAGGTTTTATGCGTTCTCTTTCCTATGACCTGCACATCCATTCCTGCCTGTCTCCCTGCGGAGACGATGATATGACACCGGCCAATATCGCTGGTATGTGCGCACTGATCGGGCTGGATGTCATCGCCGTCACGGATCACAATACATGCAAAAACTGTCCGGCTGTCCTCGCGGCGGCAAAAGACTATGGCCTGCTGGCGATCCCCGGCATGGAGCTTTGCACAAGCGAGGAGGTTCATGTCCTGTGTCTTTTTGAAAATCTTGAAGGAGCTATGGATTTTGACCGCTATGTGGAAAACCGCCTGATCAGGATGCCCAACAATGAGGAAATTTTCGGACATCAGTATATCTATGACTGTGATGACCATATTTGCGGCAGCTATCCCTGGCTGCTCATTAACGCCACCGACATTTCATTCGATGATGTCTTTGAGC
The DNA here is from genome assembly GCA_949292795.1 of uncultured Eubacteriales bacterium. Lineage (GTDB taxonomy): Bacteria > Bacillota > Clostridia > Lachnospirales > Lachnospiraceae > Catenibacillus. The sequence continues at coordinate 4,698 of CASFBR010000033.1, read as the reverse complement.
TGACCGGAAAATACGGCGGCATTATGATTCCGGCACACATTGACAAGGATTCCACAAGCCTTCTGTCCAATCTGGGCTTTATCCCGCCGGACAGCCGTTTTACATGTGCAGAGGTGAAAAATGCTTCGATGACCGAAACACTCCAGAGCAAACATCCTTATCTGGAACACTGCCGCATCATCACCAACTCCGATGCGCATGATCTCGGGCATATTCATGAGGCCGTTTACAGGCTCCATGCATCTGAGAAAAACATTCCGGACATATTAAAAAGCCTGACCTTAAGGTGAGCGCGGTCAGGCTTTTTGCGCGATACGCCCGTCGGACGGTGCTGCGTGCCGGTGGCATGCGCCCTGCACCGACCGAAGCAAAGCGAAGACCCGCCGTGCTTGCACGGACGGGCATCCGACGGGCAACGGTCATCGAGTGGCAATGCCGCGAGATGAGCGAGGCATCGCGATGATCGGGTAGGGAAATGAATCTTCCCCTATCCGATCTGCGGCGGCCGGTGCGCGGTGTACAGAGCCGGCGCCGTATGAGTCAATGTCCTTATAAATTAAAGCAGTGATTAAGCGGCCCGCTTCCGCTGCCAAGATTCAGGCCGCTTCCAAGGGCGCCGGTAATATATGCTTTCGCATTTTTTACGCTGTCTTCCATAGAGTAGCCAAGCGCCAGGTTGCTGGCAATGGCCGAAGAAAGGGTGCAGCCGGTACCATGAGTGTTATCGGTGTCCACTCTCGGGCTGCGGTACCATATACTTTTACCGTCATGGTAAAGCAGATCATCTGCGGTTTGGGTCAGATGGCCGCCTTTAATGAGGACGCTTCCGGAAAGATGCGCAGAAATTGCCTGAGCGGCACGAAGCATATCCTCCTCACTGTGGATTTCAAAGCCGCAGAGCTTTTCAGCCTCAGGGATGTTTGGCGTCACAATATCGCCCAGAGGAAGCAGCCGTGTGATCAGTGTACCCATGGCATCCGGGCTCATCAGGGCACAGCCGCTTGTCGATACCATCACCGGGTCGATTACGATATTTTTCGCGCCGTATTCTTTGAGCTTGTCCGCAATCACTTCAATGGTGGCGATATTGGACACCATGCCGATCTTGACGGCATCGGGATAAATATCCTTAAATACACAGTCCATCTGCTTTCCTACAAATTCGCCGCCGGCGTCAAGAACACCATATACGCCGGTCGTGTTCTGGGCGGTCAGCGCTGTGATCACGCTCATGCCATAGACCTTGTGTGCTGTCATTGTTTTAAGGTCTGCCTGAATCCCTGCGCCGCCGCTGCAATCCGAGCCGGCAATCGTCAATACTTTTTTCATTCGCTTTTACCTTCTTTTCCTGTTCGTAATGGCAGGGCATTTCCGCAAAAAGACTGCCTGCACTATAAAAATAAGATAACAGATATTGCACGAAATTACAACCGCTTTTGACACTGGCCATAGTCCGGACATGCGCCGGCTACTCATTCATATATATTTAGATTGAGATTTATATCTGGATCGCAATTTATATTTGGATTGAGATTTATATTTGGATCGAGATTTATATTTGAATTGAGATTTATATTTGGATCGAGATTTACATTTGGATCGAGATTTCAATTTAAATAGAGATGCCAGAGATTTAGATTTACATTTATAAGGAAGATTTTAATGAAAAAACGCTTTAAGAAAATATATATCGAAATCACCAACTGCTGCAATCGTTCCTGCAGCTTTTGTCCGCCTACACGGCGGCCGCCCGGCTTTATGAGCGTCACTCATTTCCGGCATATTCTCAGGGAAATCCGCCCATGGACCGATTACATTTATCTTCATGTAAAAGGGGAGCCGCTGCTCCATCCGCAGCTTAATCAGATACTTGCCGCTGCTGCCGGGGAAAAGATTTATGTCAACCTCACAACCAACGGCACATTGCTGGCCCGTCAGCAGGAAACGCTGCTGCGCTATCCAATCCGGCAGATTAATATATCGCTCCACAGCTTTGAAAGCGGCGGTACGGACGCCTTTAACGATTATATCCATTCCGCGGTCAGCTTTGCCCGGACATTTTCTCCAAAACACGGCATTACCGCCTTTCGTCTCTGGAATTTTCCTCCGGAAGCAAAGCCGGCCCTCAGCTGCATTGGCCATAGCAGCGGCAGCAACGCAGACAGCCCGGAAAATCGCCGCAGCGGCGCCGGAAGTGCGAGCCAGCTAAACAATCGTTGCAGCAGCGCCGGAAGCGCAGGCCAGCTAAACGATCATTGCAATGGCGCCGGAAGTGCGAGCCAGCTAAACAATCGTTGTAGCAGCGCCGGAAGCGCAGGCCAGCTAAACGATTATTGCAATGGCGCCGGAAGTGCGGACAGTAATTTCTCTGGAAGTAATGAACGCATCCTCAATATGCTTTCAAGCGCTTTTGGTTTTCAGGGACGTCTGGCCCCGGAGCTTTACACACAAAATGATGCCCGTCTGGCTGAGAAGATTTTTTTAAGCTTTGACCGTGAATTTCAGTGGCCTTCTTTGGATGCCCCGGACCTGGGCGCACAGGGCAGCTGTTTTGGCTTAAAAAGTCATCTGGCGATCCTCTGGGATGGAACCGTCGTCCCCTGCTGCCTGGACGGCGACGGTATTCTGGCACTTGGCAACATTTTTACACAGTCATTTGAAGAAATTCTCCATTCCCCAAAAAGCTGCCGGATCGCCGAAGGCTTTCAAAAGCATACGGCCGTCGAAGCGCTCTGCCGGCGGTGCGGATACCGCACCCGCTTTCGCGTTCCGGAAACGCTCCGCTAGTGTACCGGATTTATAAAATCGGTGAAAATATCCGCAGGCACCATTGGATCATCCGCTGCGGCAGCGGGCGTTTTTTCCATGCATCGTAGGAAATCCGCTCGCATTTTTTTATCGTTCCAAGAATATCATCCCGGATGTCCAGAACCGCCTGATTTTCGCTCATAAAGACGCCGCATTCATAATGCAGGTAAAAGCTCCGGTAATCCATATTAATGCTGCCGCAGATGGCACATTCATCATCCGATACAACGGTCTTGGAATGGATAAAGCCGGGCGCATACTCATAAATTTTCACGCCATTTTTAAGCAGCGTCCCATAGTTGGACACGGTCACCATATATACATACCATTTATCATAAATACGCGGCGTAATAATGCGCACATCCACACCGCTTCTGGCCGCCCGGCACAGATCGCTGACCATTTTCTGATCAAGGACGAGATACGGCGTTGTGCAATAAATATAATCTCTCGCCTTATTGATCATATGCGTATACGTCTCCTCAATGGGATTGTTCGGATTGTTGGCCGGGCCGTCTGCCATGGGCTGTACATAGCCGATCGTATCTACCGAATATTCCGGTTTGTAGGCTTTGTAATCCAAATCCTCATAGCCTTTGGAAAATTCCCACATTTCAAGGAAAATGCAGGTCAGTCCCCAGACGCCGTCCCCTTCCAGGCGCACTGCCGTGTCCTTCCAGTGGCCGAAACGTTCATGGACATTTGCATACTCATCACCGATATTGATACCGCCGGTATAGCCGATGTTGCCGTCAATAATGGCAATTTTCTGGTGATTGCGGTAATTAAAGGTCAGTCTTGAGGTCCCTTCATGAATCGGTGAGAAAATACCAAAACGCACCCCCATAATGGCAAGCTCGTGACGAAACTCCTCAGTATTGATCATCAGCGAGCCAAAATCATCAAAAAGCAGGCGCACCTCCACGCCTTCCTGGATTTTTTCTGCCAGAATCTCTTTGATACTGCTCCATATCTGCCCTTCTGAAATAATAAAATACTCAAGAAAAATAAACTTCTGTGCGGCCCGGAGGTCGTCAAAAAGCGCGGCAAACTTCTTCTCCCCCACGTCATAGTAGATCACTGCCGTATTTTTGTATAAAGGAAAACCATAGTTGATCAGTAACTGGCTGATCTGCGCCTTATTGGGATGCATCTCCCGAAATTCCTGGATAATGTCCTTATCCTGATGCTTGTTTTTCTGCCCTTTTTGCGTCACCTCACGAAACCGCCGGTATTCCCTGCTGTTTGTCCGTTTTCGTCCCCACATAAAATAGAGGAAAAATCCGAAAACCGGGAGCAAAAGGACGATGATCACCCAGAAAAACTTATAGGACTGGCCGTCATTGACCAGCATAAAGACAAGAAAAATGCTGAATATCTGAAATACAAGATAAAACCAGGAAGCATACTCCTGAAGCAGCAAAGCCACAAGAAAGGTGGCGGCAAGCTGCAAAAGCACCGCGATCCCCACGGTAGCTGCACGGGTAATTCCCGCATGGCGTTTCCGCAATAAATTCATAAATCTGCTCCTATCTGCTGTACTCATCGTCGGTTAATACTTTGTATGCCGGATCATTACGTTTTTATTGTATTACCAAAGCTTCAAAAATGCAAGTAGTAACGCATCCGGCAATGGACGTGCGCATGGATGCTGCCGGACAGCTTCCATGCTGTATATATGCGCAAATGATTTAACATAGTGATACAAATTTGAAAAAAATATATGTCTTTTTCTCAAATCTGTATGCTGTGTTTTTTTCTTAACAATGCTATACTTAATATAAACACCCGTATGATTTTTGGTTACCTCGGTTCGTTTTCCGAAAATCATCCGGGCATTTATTGCAGCAGTTTTGCCAAAGCATCATTGCTGCTCCTTATTAACGGCCG
>CASFBR010000032.1 GCA_949292795.1 uncultured Eubacteriales bacterium | reverse complement strand
CCGGCATCTCCAAGACCTGGCACGATATACTTATGTTCATTGAGGCAGTCATCCATTGCCCCGATATAAATATCCACATCGGGATGCTCCTTGGACAGCTTCTTTACGCCTTCCGGAGCCGCAATGATGCACATAAAGCGTATGTGCTTCACACCCTTTTCTTTCAACATCGTAATAGCTGCCGCCGCGGAACCGCCGGTCGCCAGCATCGGGTCTACCACAAACACATCCCGCTCAGCACAGTCGCCCGGAAGCTTGCAGTAATACTCCACCGGAAGCGCAGTCTCAGGGTCACGGTACAGACCGATATGCCCCACCTTCGCCGCCGGCACCATGGTGAGCATACCTTCCACCATACCAAGACCGGCACGCAGAATCGGGATCACGGCCATTTTTTTGCCTTTAAGCTCCTTCACTGTTGTCGTACATATAGGTGTCTCAACTGTCACATCACAAAGCTCCAAATCTCTTGTCGCTTCATAGCACATCAGCATGGCGATCTCTGAAATCAGCAGTCTGAAATCTCTGGAGCCGGTATCTTTTCTTCGGATTATACCGATCTTATGCTGGATCAGCGGGTGATCCATAATCTGAATCTTAGCCATGATTACTTACCTCTTCAATCTTTTCAATCCGTCTCTGATGCCGTTCATCATGAGAAAATTCCGTATTTAAAAAAGTATCTACAATTTTTAATGCAGTCCCGACACCGACAACACGCCCGCCCAGCGCAAGAATATTCGCATCATTATGCTGACGTGTCGCTTCCGCCATAAAGCAGTCTGTACAGTTAGCTGCCCGGATTCCCGGAAAACGGTTCGCTGCAATCGAAATACCGATACCGGTGCCGCAGATCAGTATTCCCCGGTCACATACTCCGCCAAGGATTGCTTCCGCCACAGCCCTGGCATATTCAGGATAATCGCAGGATTCTGTGGAATAAGTTCCAAAATCCCTATACTCCAGCCCATGCTCATCCAAATACTTTATAATCTCCTGCTTCAGCGCATATCCGCCATGATCACATCCAAGTGCTATCATTCTTATGATCCTCCTTTTATCTTAAGACCGTGCTTTTGCACGTCCGTTTTCAATAAGTGTGTGCTGATGCCTTCCCGTATCTGCATCGATCACCTTATGCCCGGCAGCCTTAAGCAGCCGGTTCATGATCGCCTGACCAAGACCGCCGCCCGCATAACTCTCTGAATAAATGACATCCATATGCAGATCATCCATTTTCCGGAGCACATCATAAAGATTTGCAGCAATGCTTTCCTCGCTGCTTCTTGTTCCAATCGTAAAAACATTCGGGCAGTCATACCTTGAAGCCGTTTCACCGGCTGCGATCACCGCCGTCAGAAGCCCCTGGCTCTGTGCCTGCTTTGTCAGGGCATTAATGACCGCTGCCACATGATCCGGCGTTCCTTCCACGATCGTCAGCTCTCCTTTGGGAGCATAATGACGGTACTTCATCCCCGGTGCCTTTGGTTTAAAATTTTTATCCGTATTTTCTGTTAAAATAGCCTGATCTACATCAACTTCATCAAGCACCTCCAAAAGCATCTCCCGGGTAATGTAGCCCGGGCGCAGAATCATCGGCGGTTCACATGTCAGATCAATGATCGTCGATTCAATACCAATCCCCACCTTACCGCCATCAATAATGGCCTCGATCCTGCCATCCATATCCTCGATCACATGAGAAGCCATCGTGGGGCTCGGACGCCCCGATGTGTTCGCACTGGGCGCTGCCACATAAGTTCCCGAGGCCCGGATGAGCTCTAGCGCTATGGGATGCGATGGCATACGCACGGCAACCGTAGAAAGGCCGCCGGTCGTCTCTGATGGCACGCGGTCACTTTTATCCAGTATCATCGTCAGTGGGCCGGGCCAGAAGCGTTCAGCCAGAGCATAGGCTGATTCCGGCACATGCACGGCAATCTCCTCAAGTGCTTTCATATCTGCAATATGAACGATCAGCGGATTATCCGAGGGTCTACCCTTGGCAGCATAAATTTTTTCAGATGCCCTGGCATCCATAGCATCTCCCCCAAGACCATACACCGTCTCCGTGGGAAATGCCACCAGCCCTCCCCGTGCCAGAATATCCGCAGCCGCCTTTATCTTATCCATATCGATATGCGCTTTGTCAATGGTATATATTTTTGTCTCCATCTTATCTGTCTCCTGTCAATACCTTTTTATCTCCCTTTATTATATCTGCTCCGTGAACAAAGGACAACCCGTTTTTTCCCGCAAATATCGGATAGGAAAAGAAGCAACCGTTCAGCCATCCAAACGGTTGCCAAAAAAGCCTTCAGCTTATTTGCTTTTTAATACAGGGTCTACAAAGTTTCAATATACTCTTCCAGGCAAAGCCCCCGCGATGTAATTTCCCGGGCAGCGTCCTCCCCGACATACCGGTAATGCCATGGCTCATTAATAACACCGGTAATATCGGATTTTTCTTCAGAATACCGTTTAATAAATCCATACCTCCAGGCGTTATCTGCCAGCCATTGATACAGCTCATCACTTGAAGTTGTGGAAGTATCGGCGTTAATGTCAACGGCAATGCCAAGCTCATGCTCGCTTGTCCCCGGTGTTGCCACCCATTCCCCTGCAAGCCGCTGTGCCTCCTCCTGTGAATAGCCCTGGTCAAGATATTCCCGGATTTTTTCATCCATAAGCTCCTGCTGCCGCTCCCGCGTCCGGTAACCGGCAGCGACAAACAGCGACAGACCGTCCGCTCTGGCCGCGTCAAACATTTCCTGAAGCTTCGGATAAATTCTGGAATCGACCTTTTCCCCGTTAGACAGCTCGATTAAATCCACCGAATAGTCTTTTGGAATATAATGCGTATCATTGACAAGGATCAGATTCCACCCATGATCGGTATATGCCGCCTTATCCTCGGATGTCTGGGATATGCCGGAAGCCGGGCCGGCCTGTGCGCTCTTATTATCCTGATACATCAGCAGCATATAAGCAAACACTGCCACAAATGACAAAAGCAGCACAGCCACACAGCCTGCCATCATATATTTTACTTTTTTTCGCTTATGCCGTTTCATACATTTCTCCTGCCTTTCCGGGTCTATCATACAAAAAAAGCTCCTGCCTTTAATTTTTAAAAGGTAAGAGCTTTCTTAATATTTCCTTATGGCTGTATTAATGATTTATAGCCGCCATCCTCCCGGAAGCTTTCTATAATCCGGCAGTATCGAGATACTCCATGATGCCCTGGAAAATACTTACAGCTATTTTTTGCTGATATTCCGGCGTACAAAGCTTCTCACATTCCTCCGGATTGGATAAAAATCCACACTCACATATAATGGCCGGAACCGCGGACTTTTTTAAAAGGTAGTATGCGCTGTTTTCTTTGGCTTCTCTGTGATTTTGCGGGTCCGCTTCGGCAATCAGCCACGACTGAACCGTTTTCGCCAGCTTTTCGCCTTCTTCGGAGCCTGTATAGTAAAACACCTGTGCACCGGTACAGCCAGACTGAGTATAGCTGTTTTGATGGATACTGACAAGAAGCTGCGCACCGCTTTCTCTAATCAGTGCAACTCGATTCCGCATATCCTCTGCTTTTTTGTCAGAGCTATCTTCCGAATAAAGTCCTTTGTCCTCCGTGCGGGTCATAACCACATGGATATTCTGAGATTCCAGATACTGCGCCAGCAGCTGTGCGATCTTAAGATTTACATCCTTTTCCTTGGCGCCGTTAACGCCCACTTTTCCGCTGTCTCTTCCGCCATGTCCCGCATCCACAGCAATCGTGCAGCGCGGCGTTACCGTCTCAGAATCCACAGCTATTTCCTCTGCCTCCAACTGCGAAGGCGTATCCTCTGCCGCGTATTCGCCTGCCTCTACGGTTTCCACTGCCTCCACCACGCCGGCCGCACCGTCCAGGCGGCGGCTGTCCAGCCTGCTCAAAAGAAGGCCCGCACAGGCAAAAATCAGAAAGAAACAAAACATCGATGTCCGTACCTTCATAAATATCCCCCAGGGGTTTTATGTACAGTTGATCTATTTTATGCCTGTTTCTCCTGTTTAAGAACCGCTTTGTCCGGCTCAGCCAGACGGTCACCTGAGTGATTTTGGCTAAACACACAGCCGCAGTAATTCTGACGGTACAGATCATACTGAGCGGACAGCTCAATGGAACGCTTATATCCATTTTTCTTTTTAAAGTCAGACGGTAAATGGGCTACCCCGTATTCCCGGGCAAGCGCCTCACCGATTTCATTGAGCTTTTGTGCATTTTTTAATGGGCTTATGGTCAGCGTTGTCGTAAAGTAGTCAAAACCTTCAGCCTTTGCCAGAGCCGCTGTTTCTCTAAGACGCAGCTCGTAGCAGCGAAAACAGCGCTTGCCGCCTTCCGGCACGCTTTCAAGCCCCCTCGTGACCGCATAAAAATGCCCGGTATCATAATCGCCTTCAATAAAATCCACGGGATGCTTTACAGGCAGAGCCCGGATAAACCGCTGCTGCTCCAAAACCCGCTTTCGATATTCATCCTCCGGATAAATATTGGGATTATAATAAAAAACCGTGATTTTAAAATACTGTGAAAGATACTCCAGCGTGTAGCTGCTGCACGGCGCACAGCAGCTGTGCAGCAGCAGTGTCGGCACCTTCTTTTCCTGAACGATATGCGCAAGCACCTTGTCGAGCTCTTTTTGATAATTCACCCGGTTCATCAGTACTGCTCCTGCTGATCGAGCTCAGCCTGTAACACATCATGAGTTGGGATCGTCTCGCCATTGATATAGGCCGAAATGGCCGGCCATACATCGGATGTTTCCTGCTGTATTTTCCAAAAAGCAACTCCGGCCAGATCATACTGGTTCATCAGCTCCAGCTTTTCGGCAATAGACTCATCATCCTCAATCCACAGGCTGTACGTCACACCGTTTAACGGTGAAGTATAGTAGCCATAGTTATAGCCAAGCTCATCATTCCATGTGATCACGGTTTCATCCGGATATTTGGACAGATATTCCTTAGCCGTGGGCATAGACACCGCATCCTCATAAGGGTATGTCTCATTATCATTCCAAACTGCTGTGTAAAACGGAATACCATTGATCACCTTGGAGCTGTCGCCGCCGATGAGCTCCAGCGTATCCTCAATGCCCTGCTTTACAAAAGGAATCGATGCAACCGGCCCAGCTTTTTCAGAAAAGCTGCCGTACTCGTCATAGCCCATGATCACAAGATAGTCGGCAAAGCGCGCCTGCTCCGCACGGTCATAATGCATCGTGTACAGCGGTGCGTAATTGTCGATAGAGAAGGTAATGCCATTGTTGCGGCAGGCCACGGAAAGCTCCCGCACAAACTGGATATAATTATCCGAAGCCTCATCGGTATTAAGAATCATTTCAAAATCCAGATTGATCCCGTCAATGCCATTTTCCAGTACTGCGGCGATCACTTCATTCACAAGCGTTTCACGCTTGGATGTATAGGCAAGCACACTGTCGGTCGTGTTTCCATCCATTTCTCCAGCAAGATATGTGGTATTTTGCAGCACGGCCCACACCTTCACGCCGACCTGATGGGCATAAGCGACATAATCGGCATTAGCAATGCTTGTAATATTTCCGTCAGTACCATTAAAGCAAAACCATGTCGGTGCGATTACATTAATATCTGATGTATTGTTTAACGCCTGGATCAAACTGGAAACTGTTGATGCCTCCGCGCTTGTCACCTGATGCCATACCAGACAGATTTTTCCATCCTCTTTAAGATAGGTAAACGGCTCTTCCTCAAACGCCGGCGCCGTGGTCGTCACGGTCTGTACGTCGCCAAGATAGCGGTTCTCGATCCAGCCTACATAGCCGTCATCTGTGGATACCTTCGTCCAGCTCCAGTCTTCTTCCTGTTCCACGAGATTTAAAGTTTCACCGGCAGTCACATTTTTTACGATCGGATGGTGCAGATCGATCGTATCTGCCGAATCATAAGGGTCCGTATAACGCATGACTGTATCTTCAAGCACAGACACGGTCTGCTGATCGCCCCACTGAGTCGTAATTACAAGACGGTTCGGGTCCTGATAGGCTTCGATCTCGCACTGTGTAAACAGCTTAATATAATCTGTGGATACATAAACCGTATCATTGATCGTTTTTACCGGAGCATATTCTAATGCCGTCGTCTCCGTGCCAGCGGAATAAGACTGTTGATCCGGATAAGCCTTGATGACCTGCGTTGCAGTAGTATATATAAAAATTTTCTCATTGCTGTCCCAATAAAAATGGTCATTAATATGTGCAGCTACATTTTCCGCGTCAATATAGACGCTCCCGCCATCTTCAATTCCTTTAAACGTCTGTATCTGATTGTTAAATACAACAAGGTATTCGTTGTCCTCAAGATCATAATCCTTCTGGAAATCAACAACCTCTGTGGAGCCTTTCCGATAATTATTTATAAGGCTTATGGCTGTCACTGAACCCACTGCGATAATCAGCAGTAAAATAATGAATACCGGTACAACTCTGCTTTTCATAATTCACCTGTCTTTCTTTCGTAATTTCCTGGACGAACCACCCGTTCCGGCTGTCCGTCAGAAGTGCTCTGGTGGGATCGCTCATTCGCAAAAAATCAGCATATACACACCATCTAAATGCCACAAAAATACATATGGGATAATTACATATAAACACATCAACGCATAGTATATATAGACCGCGGGATATAATTCCCGTGTCCGTACACGAATAGGTTCAACGCATCCTGCACATACGCAATAATCTCCAATATTTTCATGCTGTGAGCATACTCCCGTTATTCCCCAAAATAGTTACTCATTGTGCATTATACTACACTCTGGGCAAATGCGCAAATAATAAAAATCTCCAATCAGACATATACTATTACTATTACTGCTATTATTATTGCTATTATTATTGCTCTTACTGTTATTACTATCGCTCTTACTGTCACTGCTTCTATTACCAGTGACGGCACGTTCATCATTCGGAGGGTGCTTTGCCTGAATTTTCACCGGATGCATTGTTCTTTGCTTTGCAGACCGAAAATTCATCCTGCGTCATTAATTCAAAAATGAACGTGCCCGGACACTAAGATTAGGACTTTACAGTTGAACTGATAATGTATATACTATATTTATGATTATTTGACATAATCGCTATTGTTATGTGCTGTATTTTGGCTGTTCCACATGACAGCACACTGTCAGACACTAGAAAAGGAGTGATTTCATGAAAATTGAAAAACTCAATGACAACCAGATCCGCTGTACGTTAAACAAGCATGATTTAATCGATAGAGAACTGAAACTCAGTGAGCTGGCATATGGCTCTGAGAAAGCCCGGGGATTATTCCGAGACATGATGAACCAGGCTTTCGATGAATTTGGCTTTGAAGCCGATGATATTCCTCTGGTCATTGAAGCCATCCCCATTTCCGGGGACTGCATTGTGCTCATCGTGACAAAGGTTGAAGACCCGGAAGAGCTTGATACCCGTTTTGCCAAGTTTTCTCCGGCGCTGGAGGACCTCCTTGAAGAGCTGGAGTCCGAATCTGAAGAAGATGACGAGCTTCTCTCATCAGAGGACACGCCGGACGAAGAAGCTCCCATGCTTGAATCAACACAGAAAACTCCGGCAGATATTATGGATATGATCCGAAAGATTACCGGAGGCATTGCAGGCGATGACGCCCGGCTAAAAGACCACATTGTTCCCATTTCAGAACGTGCCAAAAAGGCGCTCCGGGATGCCACAGCCGCGTCCAAAAAAGCAGTCAGCGCCAGAGTATTTTCATTTAACAGCATCGATGAAGCTGCTCTGCTGGCCTCTGTCATTAAATCCGTCTTTGAGGGCCGAAGCAGTCTTTACAAAAAGCCGTCGGAACGCAAATATTATCTTGTCCTTTGCAGTGAATCGGAATCCTTCAGCAAGATAATCAATATGGCTTCTGAATTTGGCAGACGTGAACGCGTCAGCGCATCGGCACCTGCTTATTTTGCAGAACATTATGAAACGCTGATCCGGGAAGATGCCATAAACATTCTCGGAAATCTTTAAACGGCTTCCCTGGTTATACCAGGGAAGCCGTTTTCATACTTTCCGCTCCTGAATCATATTTCACGCATCCGCGCTGCATATGCGCAGGCCCGTGCTGAGTAACTGCGGAGCATTACTATTTATTCTGTGCAAGAAAATTATTAATTTCTGCAACTAATTCATCTGCATTAATGCCGTGAACCATCGCTGCTTCCTCGATGGTTTCCATCTGTGACGACGGGCAGCCAAGGCAGTGCATTCCGATTCCCATAAGGATAGGGGCAACACCGGCATCAATTTTGAGAAGGTCACCGATCATGGTTTCCTTTGTAACCTGTGCCATCTTTTTCTCCTCCTTTACACAGATAATCCGTGGTATTCCACACACGCCGCCGGCTTCAGAGGCTTTGCATAAAAGCTTACACGCCCTAAACATCCGCGGCTACGTTGATTATAATACAATCCTGAGTTTTTTGCAAATCCATTTTTCCCAGGCCATACCTCAGCGCGTCATGGTCGGATTTCCCGTCTGTTCCAAAGGCCGAATCGTTAAAAAATAGTACTTGTATTCGAGGGCGTTTTGTATTACAATAACGTTGTACTTGAACATACATAGAGAGATCTATAAGGAGGTAATACCAATGGCATATGTAATTTCTGATGATTGCATTTCTTGTGGAAGCTGCGCTGGCGAATGTCCAGTAGGTGCTATCAGCGAAGGCGATGGCAAATTTGAAATCAACGCAGATGAGTGCTTAGACTGCGGTAGCTGCGCTGCTGCTTGTCCTACGGGCGCTATCTCCCAGGAATAATCATTTACCGGGACAAAAAAGCCTTGCAGTTTTTTGCAAGGCTTTTTTATACTTAAAACGGATCTTTCTTTCCAAAAAATCGCCGTCTGTTTTTTGGCTTTGCGTACGGTGCCACCCGCGTGGCCGCGGCTTCTTTTCTGCCTTTTTGCTTTTTGCGTATGGCTTCATCCAGACTTCGGAAGCGTTCTTCATCCTTTTCCTCCTGAGCCCGGAACATATAGTCCATCTCTTTAATCACCTTGCCTGCAACCAGCTCTTCAAGCATCTGATTATTCTTTTTCAGCGCCTGCATCACGATCCCATCCATAATGTATTTAAAATGCTTCATTTTATCTTCAGCGCCGACGGCTTCTGCTACGGATGCTTCCGGTATATCCGGCATTATCTCCCCGGCATTTGAAGCCGCCTGCGTCCGACGGATTGCTGTGCTGCCCGCCGGCAGTGATTCCGGATTACTGAACGCCTCAGAACTTTCCGGCACCGCCGCCATCTGTGCTCTTCCCGGAGTCTGCCGGAGCATTTCCCGTACTGGCTCCTGCCGGAGCATTTCTCTCCCCGGGTTCTGCCGGGGAAGCTCACGCTCCGGATTCTGTCTGGGGAACTCCCGCTCCGGATTCTGTCCGGGAAGCTCTCGCTCCGGTTCCTGGCCGGAAAGTTCACGCTCCGGATTCTGTACGGGAAGCTCATGCTCCGGTTCCTGGCCGGAAAGCTCACGCTCCGGTTCCTGCCGGGAAGTCTCCCGGCCATAGCCTGTCCTTACCTTGTCCAGAGAAATAATATTGCTGGCAGGTGCATCCTCCGAAAACGTTGACAGGATCATTTTGATTGCCTTAAGCTGAAAACCTTTCTCTTTCAGATCACGGACCTGTGAAAACAGACGCACTTCTTTATCCGTATAATATCTGTGTCCCATCTCATTTCTTGGAATATCCATGCCAAGCTCTTCTTCCCAGTAGCGCAGCACATGCGGTTCCACATTAATAATTTTTGCCGCATCGGATATAATATATCTTGTCTCGCTCATCGAAATACCTCCATTGATCGCCTTTTTGATTCTTTATCGTTTGTATTTCGATGCCTGCCGGCATATCCTTTTCCGGTCCGTATCATTCCAATTATAATCGTTCAGTGCATCTGAATGATTACTATCCGTCCTTATTATAACAGACCGCGTTTAAAATTCAATTTCAGCGCTGTCACAAATTTCCCCGCTAAAACGACAAAAAGCCCGGGAAAATCCCGGGCTTTTTGAAAAATAAAATGGTTCATTTTTATTTCTGGCAATTTCAGGCAAATATGCTCAGCAATTTTTAGTGCGCCACATCAGACTGAAGCCACATCCAGCAAAATGCCAACCTTGTAAGTATCGCCTTCGACACTATTGATAAACTTGCCTTTTTCAGACTGAACAATACGCTTCGCCTCCATGAGACCACGTCCCATGGCATTGGTCGTCTGATCAAGCAGGTCTGCGCGGATCGTATTCTTCATCAGATAAATCATCTTTCCATTTTGTGCATACATCTCAATATACACTCTGGAGCCTTCCTCCGCATACTTTTCAATGTTTTCAAAAAGAATTGACAATAGCTTAATCGCATTGGCCTTATCAATATCCAGAAGGATCGGCTTTTCAGGCGCCCTTAAAGTCACGCCAATGGAGCGTTCTTTAAGCTTCACGCGGTAGAGCTTGCGCACATCCTTATTCAACTGGATAAAATTCACAAGGTCCATATCCGGTTCACTGCCATCTGCCGGCTTTTCAGCTTTCGCTGCCCCCGCCGCTGCAATATCGGCAGCCTTTTCACCGGATTGAGCATCGGAAAATGCTTTTTTGGTATCTGCGCTTTCAGAAAGCTTTGCTGCCTGGGCTCCCGATGCCGCCGGAACCGTCGTCTGCTGTGCTGCCCGGTCATCAAATACTGTTTTGACCGGCTCCATGATCACCGTTTTTTCGCCGGGGCTTCCGGCATCAATTTCAGGGATATTCGCCAGGGCATCCTTACCTGCTGCCTGTTCCGACGCCTTTTGGGCTGTACGCACAGCCTTTGTATCAATCGTCTGCGTCTCGCCAAAGCCAAGACTGTCAAGCACCTGTCGGCGCTCGTCCTGGGAAAGGACAACCGTCTTATCCAGTGCTTTCGGGCGCACATTTTCTACTGTGGCGCCGCTCTCAGCCTGACTGTGATCTTCATACTGTCCGGCATCGGCCTCCCGTATCTCGCTTGAAAAATCTACATTCTCCCAGCCTTCCATGCCGTCGTCGCCGTCGTTTCCGGCATCGGCCGCAGAATCCTGAGCTTCCGGTTCTTCCTTATAATACAGCTCATCCTCGTCACCTACGCCAAAAATGCAGCTGATGAAAGCAATGAGTTCAATGACAAATACGATCGGAGCGATAATAAAGATCAGCGGTATATCCGCTACGGTCACATCACGCCAGTACAGCAGTCCGTACACAAGCCCGCCGTTTAACGCCAGCAGGAACAATATGATGATAATGATCTTGATCGCCTTGGGCAGCTTATTCAGGCCCATATTAATACCATGGCATATTTTATAAATGATGGAGTTGGTGATAAACGTACCGCTCTTAATACGGCGCACAAGACTGAAATACCCCCGGATCAAAAATACATAAATCAGGAAAGCATCCGCTGCCTTCAGCCACCGTCCAAAGCTCAGATCATGTCCCATCAGATAAAACATCCCGTAAATCAGTCCGCCAATAACAGCGGCAATGATGATCAGAGCGATCTCGGTAAATATCTTATCAAACCATCCAAGGCGCACACCGGCATAGCCTTTGTACATACCGGTGGACATCACACAGAAAATCAGCAATATAATAAAGACAACCGCGGCTGCGATCACAGCGATCTTTGCAATGCCAAAATAATCGGTCAGGCGCTGATAGTTAATATACGATTCATAAAAGGAATCCTGCAAAGCCAGGTTGTTATCCACTGCCGTGTAAATCTGATAAGCATGACTGCACTCATCCAGCTCAGTCTGCCATGCATTTTTATTCAGTCCGGTCGTGGGGACACCGCTTTCAACCTCCATCTGATTATCCAGATTGGAAATCCGGAGGAAATGGTTGCTGGAACCAATGCGCTCCTGGGCGTCCTCGCCGCTTTGCACAACGAGTTCTCCGGCTTCATTTAACACATAATATGAAAAATTGCTGTCCGTTCCCAAAAGCCCGGACGCCAGCTCAGCCGCCCGTTCCGGCGTCGTGTCTCCTTCACCCTCGATTGCTTTGAGCGCTTCAATGAGCCGTTCGATCGTATCATTATACTCTCTGGAAAAACCATTGCTCTCAAAATAGCTGGTCGTATATGTTCCGTTGGCATAGCGGTCATCCACATATTTATAAAAAATATAACCGGACAGGCCGATGACAACAGCAGCCACGCACAATAAAATACGGGCGATCACCTTGACCGGCATACATTTTGTCAGCCGAAAGCCTTCGTCGTCCAAAGCATCTGTATATCTGCCCTGATCTGCGTCAGAGTCATTCGCGTTTTTAGCTTCTTCCTGAGATACAACATCATCTTCAATGTCGTCCCAAAAATCACGTTTTCTCCTTCTGGCCATTATTCTTCTCCTTTTTTACAGATTTCCCGATGTTTTGCTTCCATACTATACATTTCCGCTGTTTATAAAAGCCTCCGGCTCTGCGCTGGCAGCGGCCGCCCTTTTTCGTCATGTATGACAGAGCCTTCCTCCGGGCATTATATTCTTTATTTTACACTAAATTGTCCTTTGTTTCAATCCCTCTATCCAAAAGTCTTTAAATAGTGTATACTAATACTAATTAATCTACTAATTAATCCTGAAGGCCATCCGGCCTTTTGCACCATAATCAACATTACCACGCAAGGAGTAAGGAGTTTTGATGCATATGAATTATGACTTAGTTATTATCGGTTCCGGGCCGGCGGGTTTAAGCGCCGCCGTATACGCCCAGCGCGCCTGTCTTAATACTTTGATTATTGAAAAAACCGGGGTGAGCGGAGGCCAGATTCTGACCACAGAGGAGGTTGACAACTATCCCGGGATGCCCGGCATCGGCGGCTTTGATCTGGGAATGAAAATGCGCGAACATGCCGACCAGCTCGGCGGCCGCTTTGTAACCGGAGAGGTTGTGGGGCTTACCGATCACGGCGAGCTTAAAGAAGTGTCTATGGCCGACGGCAGCACCATTACAGCCCGTGCCATCATCATTGCCACCGGAGCCAGCCACAGAAAGCTTGGCATCCCCGGTGAGCAGACATTCGCCGGAGCTGGCGTGTCTTACTGTGCCACCTGTGACGGCGCATTTTTCAGAAATAAAACAACCGCAGTCATCGGCGGCGGCGACGTAGCGGTGGAGGATGCGATTTTCCTCGCCCGGCTCTGCCAGAAGGTCTATGTGATCCACCGCCGGGACAGCTTCCGTGCCGCAAAGGTACTGTCCGACCGGCTGCTCTCTCTGGAAAATGTGGAGGTTCTCTGGAACAGTGTGCCTTTGGAGGTCACCGGGGAGGGAAGCGTATCCGGCCTGAGAGTGCAAAATAAACTCACCCGTGATGAAAGACTGCTTGATGTCAGCGGCGTCTTTATCGCTGTTGGGATGGAACCGGACACTGCGCTTTACAAGGGGCTTGTAAAGCTGGATCCCACCGGTTATATTATCGCTGATGAAACATGCCGCGCAACCACTCCCGGTATTTTTGCCGCCGGTGACGTGCGCACAAAGCCGCTCCGGCAGGTGGTATGTGCAGCTTCCGACGGCGCCAACGCCGTTTATTCTGTCCAGCGCTATCTCGAAGAAGGGCCTCAAAGCCATGCGTAAAAAGTACTTTTTCTTTGACATTGACGGCACTCTTACCGTGAATGACCCGGTCACCCATAAATCTATGGTACCTGAATCGACCCGCGAAGCCTTAAAGCGGCTTAAAGCCAACGGCCATTTTGTCTCCATTGCTACGGGACGGGCACACTGGATGGCTATGGATATTGTCCGGCTTGTGGATATTGACAATCTGGTCACCGATGGCGGCAACGGTATCGTTCTTGACGGCCGGCTTGTAGAGCTTCTGCCCCTGGACCCCCAAAAGGCATCCGCACTTTGCACAGCACTGGAGCGTGACGGCCGCGGCATCGGCGTGACCCTTCACGATGATAACCGCCTTTACTTTAAAAATGACCTCTATGCCAAAGCGAACCCCGAATTTTCCTCATTTATGGAATATATCGTGGATGATACACTGGATTTTTCAAAGGAAAAAATCTACAAGATTTTTGTCAGCATCACCGAAGAGGAGGAAGCACATTATCCAATTCTCGCAACGATGCCTCATATGCGCTATCATCCCAATAACCTTATGATCGAGCCGGCGGATAAATATTCCGGTATTACCCGCGTTATGAAGGTTCTCGGCGGCGATCTGTCGGATGTGGTCGTTTTCGGGGATGGATGGAATGATATGGATATGTTTTTAAAGGCACCGGTGTCCATCGCTATGGGCAATGCCGTAGAGGATTTAAAGCGCATCGCCACATTCGTTACAAAACCGGTCACGGAGGATGGTATCCTTTATGCCTGCGAACATTTCGGATGGATTTAGATGCGCTTATCCGCACACAATGTAAGGAGGTCATGTATGTATGGCAATAAAGCAGCATTTTTATTATAAATCCAGCGATGGCATCCACAAAATCAGCGGCTATCGCTGGCTGCCGGAGCAGGGAACGTATCTTGGCATTGTTCAGATCGTTCACGGCATGGTGGAATATGTGGACCGCTACGATGACTTTGCCCGTTTTCTGTGTGAAAACGGATATATTGTTGTAGGCGAGGACCATTTGGGGCACGGAGACTCTGTACGCTCCGAAAGTGAATGGGGATATTTTACGAAATATGACGGATTTAATTATATTATAAAGGACCTGCACACACTGCATCTTAAACAGGCCCGGGAATTTCCCGATCTGCCCTACTTTTTCCTCGGACACAGCATGGGGTCTTTCCTGACCCGTATTTACATCAGCTATTATGGCAAAAGCCTGGCCGGTGCGATCATCATGGGAACTGGCAACCAGCCCCCGGTACTGGCGCTTCTCGGAAAGGGCCTGGCCAGCCTGATCGCCCTTTTTAAAGGAGAAAAATACCGGAGCCGTTTCATTAACAATCTGGCATTTGGCTCCTACAACCGGCGTTTTAAGCCGGCACGCACGCCCTATGACTGGCTGACCAAGGATAAAGCGATCGTAGACGAATACCGCAAGGACCCGCGCTGTACATTTATTTTTACGATCAGCGCCTATAAGGAGCTCTTTGACGGCGTCATGTATGTGGGAAAGAAATCAAACATCGGCAAGACGCCGAAAGAGCTGCCGCTGCTGCTCACCTCCGGCGCCCAGGACCCGGTCGGCGGCTTCGGCAAAGGCGTTATCCACGTTTACGATATGTATAAAGCCGCCGGCATCGACGACGTGTCCATTAAGCTCTATGATGACGACCGTCACGAAATACTTAACGAAACCGACCGCGCCCAGGTCTACCAGGACATCCTGGCATGGCTTGTACGCAACACACATCTGGAATCAGACAGCGCCCTGTAAGGCACTGTAAGTATATAACACATATACCACATATACCGCATATACTGCACTATATGTATTGTATATACTACAACTATATGCATTGTGCTATATGCACGGCACGCCCGGCAAAAGCCGGGCAGGGAGGAGGATCTCATGGATGTTTTAAAAAACGCTCAGCTTGAAAAATGCGTAGATTTTGCCAGGAAGGCACATGCAGGCCAGAAGGACAAGGGGGGACACGACTATATTGAACATCCTTTAAGGCTTATGGACGCGGTCACCAGCCCGGAAGAAAAAATCGTAGCGATCCTGCACGACGTTCTTGAGGATACATGCTATACCGCAGGCGATTTAAAAAAGCTTCTCGGTATTTCCGATGAGATTGTAGACGCTTTAAAGCTTCTGACCCGAAAACGCGGGGAAAATTATATGGAATATATCCGGAAGCTCTCGGACAATCCTCTGGCAGTGGCTGTAAAGCTTGCCGACCTTAAAGATAATATGAACCTTGACCGGCTTAAGCAGGTCACCCAGGACGATCTCAAACGCTGCGAAAAATACCGCGAAGCCTATGCGTATTTAAATGAGCGATAGCGTAAGCTTCGCTCATTGCTCACAGGAATAAAAAGAGGTGGCCAGATGTGATTATTAAAAAAATCAAATTGGAAAATTTTACAGTTTTTGAAGATCAGCAAATTGAATTTGAGCCAGGTATTAATGTGCTGATTGGTGAAAATGGAACCGGGAAAACACATATTTTGAAAGTTTTGTATTCTGCCTGTCAAAGCGTTGATAAAAAAGTGGCATTTCCACATAAGCTTGTTTTAACAATGCTTCCTGACGACTACAAAATTTCCCGATTACTTACAAGAAAGCCAGGGAATCGTACAGGTCTCATTCGTATTACGGCAGGAGAAACGGGGCAGGCAACCGATCGGGTATTAAAGGCATCGTTTAACGGAAAAACAAAAAAATGGGATGCAACTGTAACAGGCGAAGATGGATGGGAAGAATCTTTTTCCGGCCTGAGCAGTATCTTTATTCCGGCTAAAGAGATTTTATCTAACAGCTATAATTTGAATGCCGCGGCCGAAAAAAATAATGTTCGCTTTGATGACACCTATTTGGATATTATCAATGCAGCAAAGATCGACATCTCTGTTGGCAGAAACAGCGATTCTAAGAATGCTATGCTAAAAAAAATTCAGGAAATGATTCATGGTACCGTAGTTTACGATGCTAAAAAGGATGAATTTTATTTAAAAGACGGCAGTTCCCGGCAGGAGTTTAATCTGGTTGCAGAAGGCATCCGAAAAATGGCACTTTTATGGCAGCTTGTAAAAAACGGGACATTGGAGAAAGGTTCTATCCTTTTTTGGGATGAACCGGAAGCAAATATCAATCCAACATATATTTCGATCATTGTTGAAATGCTTCTTGAATTGCAAAGACAAGGGGTACAAATATTTATTTCTACTCACGATTACATGATCGCAAGCTTTTTTGAGGTAAAAAAACAAGACGGAGATAGTGTTGTCTTCCATTCCTTATCTCATGCAGGGGATGCGGACATTATTCATTATGACAAATCAAAAACCTTTGATAATTTAAAAAATAATGTTATTATAACTGCTTTTAATAAGCTGCTGAACGAAATTTATGATCTGGGAGTGTGAGCGCATATGTCTACTGTGTATGTAGAAGAAAACGGGCAGTACTCTTTGGATTGTTCAAAGGCAATCTGGTCAACCGACAGAATCCATAGTTATTATCAAAATCCGGAGCATCGATATGGATTTATTGGCTTTTTATGTGATGTGGATTTTGTCATAGAAAATAAGAAGAATATTCTATTAGTAGAATACAAAAATGCCCGTATTCCAGATGCAGCAAATCCAGATGCATTTCGGCCAGAAAGCGGAAATAAGCTGGATAATGTGGCAAAAAAATTTTATGATTCATTACACTGGCTTTATTTAAATGGAAAAGACAAACCTAAAAAATATATTTATATTTTGGAATATCCAAATGGAAATTCTACTTCAAGATTAATGATTCGGAATAAGTTGAAGAAAAAACTTCCGTTTGATTTGCAGGAAAATTTTGCTGCTATTGGGCGCAAAATGATTGATGAGATAAAAGTCGTCACTATTTCAGAGTGGAATGCTGATGCGGAACTTGGGCTGTACCCAATTCAACCAGTATCATCATCTGCTACATAAAGGTTAAAATAATATAAAATGAATCCAACCAATTCAAAAAAAGCAGGATTGCAGTCCCGAAAAAAATCGAAACAATACTTCACTGTTTTATGCATCATTCAGGTTCTTCTTAATATCGTGACTTATCGTATTTGCACCGAAATGCTGGAAATTTATAAAACAGCGAAGCTGCTTCCAATCGGCTGGTTTTTTTGTGTGGTCACACTCATCAACAGCATATTGATTTTATACTTTTCAGTCAAGGCAAACAACAGCAGTATTGTATTTTTATTTGTATACTGGTACACAGCCCTTATACTGCTCCGATACCGACCGCTGATCCCGATGTTTTTATTTACCCGGCTCATAGGCCCATTTTATGTGCTTTTTTACAATACATGGGATTATGTGCTCATACCAAGACTTGTTTTATGGGGGAAGCCTTTACATTCGATTTTAATTATCGGTATTTATGTGGCTTTTTGTATAGTCTCATTGGGATTTCTTATCCGGCACTACCGGACATGGACGGGTGCTTAAATAAAAGATCAGACATGGCTTGCCTGCTGATTTCAGAAACTAATACTAAAATTTTTTAATGGAGAATATCTATGCACAAATACAAGCCCGCCCTGCTGTCTATTTTACTATTGACACTGGCGATGGTTCCCGGGGGCTGCCGGTCAGCTTTTTCTAATGCCCAAAGTCTTCTAAAGCAAACCGAAATCCGCTTAAATACCGTGCAATCCCAGGAACTGTCCTATCAGTTAGTTTTAAATGGCGGAAATGTTTTTAATATGCCCTCAGATATTATACAGTCTGCCGTTGTTTTGTACACTAAAAATCCATTTTTAGTATGCATGGATGGTACTAACAAAATACAATGGCCGGATATGTCGCTCCAAACCGGTGATATTCTTATTTATGAACGCATCGAAAATGGCAGCTATGTCGATTACATGCAAACCGGAGGACAGTGGTTTTGCCTGCCTCCACAGAGCAGTTGGACAAATCCCTTTTTTCTTGTGGATGATTTGCTCACATTACTATTAGATGATACACAAAATATATATCACCTTCAGGCATCCCGGTCACACGGGTACAATGAAATTATTGCGGATGTTCCCATCCAAAAGCTAAATGGCCTGATTCCACTGTCCGAGCTTGCAGTCATCGACTATTCAGACGACACATCCCAGGCTCCTCCGGTGCACATCACTGTACAAACGGTTCAAAACACCAACCTGCCTCAAAAAATCAGCTTTGATATGACTGACTATGTAAATAATGCTGCACAGGCAGAGGGCGGAAGTATCGATTATTACATATTAACACTGACTTACACAGACTTTGATCATATTGAGGCGATAGAGGTACCCGAACGACTACAAGAATAAATCGATTTCCCACCGAAACAAGGTGAACAGACAGACATAGTGTCTATTAACATCTATATGCTCTCTTCCAAGCGGCCAAATGAAATAACAAAACTTGTCACTTAGATGAGCAAAATATTGCAAAAGACTTAAAAAAACTGATGGAAAACCTCGAAAATCAGGAGAATGGCCCTGTTTCTTTTGACGGTGTTGAAATTCCAGATGCTGACCGGGAAATGTTTGCTGCTCAATTAGAAATCATGTTAAGACGCTTAAAAGCAATTAACAAAGACCTGTATAATCCTCACAAAAACAAAAAGTAGGTGATATTTTTGAAAAAAAACATAAAATCTATTGCCTCTTACTTTAGCAAAAAATATAACACAAATAACCCTTTTGATATTGCTGATGCCTTAAAAATAGAATATCTTATCGGGCCTTTAGGCAAGTGTAGCGGTTGCTATATGTATATAAAACGGCATCGCTGTATATTTTTAAATGATACTTTATCTTACAATGAATTAAAATATGTCATGGCGCATGAACTGGGGCATGCTATACTGCATACCCATATAAACTGCTACTTTATAAAAAACAAAACACTTTTTTCCACATCTCGTATAGAACGTGAAGCCAATATCTTTGCAACAGAATTATTGATTCCTGATTCTGTTATTTACGAAAATGAGGGATTTACAGACAAGCAAATCGCCCGATTATTAGGATATAACGAAACAATACTAAAATTTAAGCAGTTTGGCAATCCGCTGCAATAAAATCTAAC
>CASFBR010000031.1 GCA_949292795.1 uncultured Eubacteriales bacterium | reverse complement strand
GCTTCGCCTGCCGGCTCGCGCTCGCTAAGTGCTCGTTCGGATAACATCGCTTCACTAACCTCGGCCTTCGCCTTGCGGCTTGCCCTCGCTAAGGGGCGCGATATACGTTCGCACTAACCTTGCGCTTCGCCTTACGGCTCGCGCTCGCTAAGTGCTCACAGTAAAAAGGCGTCTCCTGCTTGGCAGGGGACGCCGGACAGCTATTTTTAACTGCAAATATTATTTTGCAAGGACAGCGTCTCTTGCAACCTCAGCGGCTGTAGCCGCATCCGGTGTGTAGTAGTCTGCGCCGATCTGCTCAGCAAAGGCTTCATTGACCGGAGCGCCTCCGACCATAACAATGTATTTATCTCTGAGGCCTTTTTCCTTTAAAGCATCAATAACGACCTTCATATTCGGCATCGTTGTTGTCAGCAGCGCAGACATACAAATGACATCAGCGCCTGTATTTTCGGCTTCTGTAATAAATTTATCGGCATCTACGTCAACGCCGAGATCAATCACTTCAAAACCGGCGCCTTTCATCATCATCGCCACAAGATTTTTGCCAATGTCATGCAGGTCGCCCTTAACGGTACCGATGACCACCTTGCCTACCGGCTCATTGCCAACCTCAATCAGCTTCGGCTCAAGAATTGTAAGGCCTGCATTCATCGCACGGGCAGCTACCAGAACTTCCGGAACGAACACTTCATTTTTCTTAAACTTATCACCAATGATCATCATTCCGGACAGAAGGCCGTCATTTAAAATCGCTTTCGGATCAATGCCCTCCTCCAGTGCCTGTGTCACTAGTGCCTTTACATTTTTAGCTCTGCCCTTCTGTAAAAATGCGGACATTTCTTCTAAAATTTCCATTCCCATGTGTCATACCTCCAAATATTTTATTACCAGTGTATTTATTATAACACATCCGAAATAAACTCCTGGGATTTTTTACAGAAAAAGAGGAAAATTTTTGTAATTTCTATTAATTTTCTCCAATCACTGTTTTTTTGCGCAATCCAAAGGCTTTACACGAAATGTGCAAATATGTTATACTGATTCTTGTAATATTTTTATAATTTCTAAAAAAATTACAAAATCTGCCACTGTTCACCTGATAAAATAAAATAAACGCCGCTATACAAGGAAGCAATAGGGTCAGGAAAGAACTGATTTTGCTCTTTGTACAATGACACTCATATAAGCTGTTACGAAGCAACAAGGAGATATGGGAAATGATACCCTATTTATATACGATTGTTGAACAAAACCGGCTCCAGGAGATGCTTGACGCGTTCCACTGCTGTACTAATCTTGCAATCCAGGTATTAGACGATAAAGGACAGCCGCTTAAACCGGATACCGCCCCCTGCGCCTACTGTGAGATTTTCCGGAAATATGCAAAAACAAGCGACCGCTGCGAGCATACGCACCTGGAGGCCTGTAAATATGCGACCGCCCTTGGAGAAACCTATATTTTCACATGTCCTGCAGGCCTGAACCACATTGTATTTCCGCTGATGAATAAGACAACGCTTTTTGGTTCTATCCTTGTGGGGCCCTTCCTTATGGACCATCCGGATGCCATTATGCTTTCCGAGCTGGCCCGGCGCTACCCGATCCCGACCGATGATCTTCTCGAGCTTTATGACGAGGCCCAAAATGTTCCGGTCATCAGTCCCCATACAGCCGGCCAGGTAAGCAAGCTGCTGTACTATCTGTTTTCAAATCTCATGAGTGAGAGCCGGCAGATTTTCCAGGAAAAGCAGGAACGGCTGCACCAGCAGGCACAGATCAGTGAAAGCATTCAGATGTATAAGAACCATATTCTTGACACCACATCGTCCTATCCTCTGGAAAAGGAAAAGGATCTGATTACAAAAGTTAAAAACGGAAATATTACCGAAGCCAAAGGAATCCTCAATGATCTTTTAGGCTATGTGCTTTTTGTTGACGGCGGCAAGCTGGACACGATCAAATCCCGTTCTCTGGAGCTGTGCACGCTTTTATCAAGGGCTTCCATTGAAAACGGCGGCGCCTCTGAAACTGTACTGCGCTTAAATACACAGTTTATCCGCAAGATCGCCGATTGTACATCCTATGAAGCGCTTTGCTTTATTCTTCAGGAGATCGTCGAAACCTTCTCCAATTCCATCTTAAGTCATGGCAATATAAAAAACCGGGAAATTATGAAAAAGGCCATAAGCTTTATCAGCCAGCATTACAGTGAACCCATTTCTTTAAATTATGTTGCCAATGAAGTCCATCTCAATCCGGCTTACTTTTCAACGCTGTTTAAAAAAGAGATCGGTCTTTCTTTTAAAGAATATTTAAACCATGTGCGTATTGAAGAAAGCAAACGGCTTCTTGCCAACAGCAATTTTTCCATCATTGATATTGCCATTGCCGTAGGTTTTGAAGATCAAAGCTACTTTTCAAAGGTTTTTAAAAAATATACAGGAATGACACCCAAGCAGTTTCGTTAAACGGCAGAAGCCGGCGGTCTTTGCGGCCGTCGGCCTCTGTTTATTTTCTGCCGTATCGGTCATCTATTACAGACGGTCAAGGCTTTGTTTTAAATCTTCAATAATATCGTCAACATTTTCAAGTCCCACAGAAACGCGCACCATTCCCGGTGTCACGCCGGCAGCCACAAGCTGTTCGTCTGTAAGCTGACGGTGAGTCGCGCTGGCCGGATGGAGTACGCATGTGCGAATATCCGCCACATGTACTTCATTGGAGGCCATCTTAAGGCCGTCCATAAACTGCACCGCTTTCTGTCTGCCGCCTTTAAGCACAATGGAAATCACACCGGATGTCCCCTTTGGCATATACTTCATTGCGCGCTCGTGATCCGGATCACTTTCAAGTCCCGGATATTTCACCGACTCAATCTTGTCGCAGGACTCCAGGAATCTGGCCACCTTCATGGCATTCTGGCAATACCGTTCCATACGCACCGGAAGCGTTTCCAGTCCGAGATTTAATAAAAATGACGAATGGGCCGACGGATATGCGCCGAAATCACGCATCAGCTGCATACGCGCTTTAATGATATAGGCCATCTTTCCAAAATCTTTTGTATAGACAATACCGTGGTACGTCTCATCCGGCTCTGTAAATTCCGGGAACTTGCCGCAGGTCCAGTCAAAGTTTCCGCTGTCTACGATAACGCCGCCCACCTGGAGCGCATGGCCGTCCATATATTTTGATGTGGAATGTGTGACAATATCCGCGCCAAATTCAAAAGGCTTGCACAGCATCGGTGTGGCAAAGGTATTATCCACGATCAGCGGTACCTGATTCTTATGAGCGATCGCCGCCCATTTTTCAATGTCAAACACAACAAGCGCAGGATTCGCCAGTGTCTCACCAAAAACAGCCTTGGTGTTGGGCTTAAATGCCTTCTGAATTGTCTCCTCATCGGCATCGCTGTCCACAAAAATACACTCAATGCCGAGGCGCTTTAAAGTCGCTGCAAACAGATTCACTGTACCGCCGTAAATATCCGGCACACTGATGATGCTGTCGCCGGCCTTGCACAGATTTAAAACCGCAAAAAGATTGGCAGCCTGGCCGGAGGACGTACACATCGCTCCAACACCGCCTTCAAGGTCTGCGATTTTTTTCTCCACGGCATCGGTGGTCGGATTGGCAAAGCGGGAATACATGGGCTCTGTGGGCATATTAAACAAATCGCCGATATGCTCTGTGGAATCAAACACATATGTTGTACTCTGAACAATAGGCATCACGCCCGGGGCCCCGTTCGCCGGCGTATAACCGGAGCGGAGGCATTTTGTTTCATCTCTCATCTTAAACAATCTCCTATCTGTGTAGTATTGCCGTGCCATGGCACGGCTGTTGCATATGTCTGTCGATTAATCATACCATATTTTTTAAAAATATCCAATGGCCTTTTCGCCGGCCGCGCGTTATAATGGAACTATCAAAAACGAAAAAGAAAGGAACACCATGAAAGAAACAATCTATACGATACCGTTAATGGATGCCTTCAATGCAAACGATGAATGTCCGTTTTGTTTTATTGAACGAAAGCTGGAGCAGGAGGCTGTTGCCTTTATTATGGGCCCCGCCTATATGGAGGATGATATTCGTGAGGAAACGGACCGGCTTGGATTTTGCCGGCATCATTTTAAAATGCTCTACGACTATGGGAATAAGCTCGGCTGCGCACTGATGCTGCATACTTACTATCAAAAGCTGAACAAAGACATGCATCAGCAGTTTGCTGCCTTCACGCCAAAAAAATCCGGTGCATTTGCACGGCTGAAAAAATCCTCCGGCTTTGCAGACCGTGAAAGCAGTCTTGGCCAGTGGGTTGCCGCCCGGGAACAAACCTGCTATGTGTGCAATCACTTTAAAGAAAAATATCCCCGCTATATTGATACCTTTTTCCAGCTTCTCACCCATAACGACGAATTTTTCCACACTTTTGAGCAGGGCAAGGGATTTTGTCTGCATCATTTCGGTGATATTATCGAAGCTGCTGAAAAAACGCTTTCTTCCAAAGAAAAGGAAAAAATCTATCCGGTGCTTTTTAACCGTATGGAGGAAAATATGAAACGCCTGGAGGATGACATTTCCTGGTTTGTGGATAAATATGATTACCGCAACCGGGATGCCGACTGGAAAACGTCCAAAGATGCCATTCAAAGAGGCATGCAGAAGCTCGCCGGCGGCTATCCCGATGATCCGGTATTTACAAAGCTTTAAAGCGCCTGTTTTTCGTCAGACATATCTTCCCGGATATAGTCACGGAACACCCCTGCGCGCAGCATATCGATCTCATATTTATATGGGGGATATGATTTTTTAGGATTTTGAGGGTCCGGTACATAAGGGGTTTCCAAAATCTTGGGAACCTCCTCAAAATCTTTGTGGTGAACAATGTAAGACAGCGCCTCAAAGCCAATAGCGCCATAGCCAATATTGCTGTGGCGGTCTTTGGCGGCTCCGCACGGGTTTTTGCTGTCATTAATATGAAATACTGCGATCTGGTCTTTACCGATCACCTGATCAAAATGGGCCATTACACCGTCAAAATCGTGGATAATATCATAACCGGCATCGTGGGTATGGCATGTATCAAAGCAGACTCTCAGCCATTGATTTTCCCGCACGCCGTCATAAATGGCCGCCAGTTCCTCAAAGGTGCGTCCGATCTCACTGCCCTTTCCTGCCATCGTCTCCAGGGCAATATATACACCCATGTCTTTGGACATCACTTCATTCAGTCCTTCGATAATTTTCTTTGTCCCCACAGCGCAGCCCTCGCCCACATGGGCGCCGGGATGGAGCACTAAAACCGAACTGCCCATCGCCTTTGTGCGCTTAAGTTCCTTTGCCAGAAATTCCACTGCCAGCGTATACGTCTCCGGCTTCACCGCATTTCCGAGATTGATAATATAAGGCGCATGGACAATAAATGAATCGATGCCGTGGGCCTTCATATAGGCCCGGCCTTCCTCGATGCGAAGCTCCCCGATTTCTTTGCGCCGGGTATTCTGCGGCGCACCGGTATAAATCATAAACGTATTTTCTCCCAAGGCTGCCGCTTCCTTAGCAGACCCTAAAAACATCTCTTTTCCGCTCATTCCGATATGTGAACCAATCTTTAACATAATTTCCTCCGATTTATTTTTCTTTTAGCCTGTCATTTTTTCTCAGGAGGATGCCTTCCTGTAAACCTTTCCCGGCTCCAGCGTGATGCCGTAATAGCCAAAAAGCTCCTCAACTGTGACAAAAGTATAGCCATTTTCCATCATCGTGTCAATGGCCATCAGTGCTCCGGACACACTGTTTTCAAAAATATCATGAAGCAGGATAATGTCACCCGGCCGGGCGGTTTCCACAATATCACCGGCAATATCGCCGGCCTGCCTTCCGGTCCAGTCCCGGGTATCCACAGACCAGAGGATCATGGGACAGCCAATCTGAGCCTTCATGGCCGCACTCACCTCGCCAAAGGGCGGCCGCACAAGCTTTAAAGCCCCATCTTCCGCTGTTTTTAAAGGTTCTTCTTCCACTGCAGCAATGGCATCAAAGCAAAGGCTAAGCTCCCTCCACGCATCCTTTACAGACAGCGATGCCAGATTCACATGATTATATGTGTGATTGCCAATGAGATGTCCATCCTTTATCATCTGTTCAACAAGCGCTTCATTTTCCTCGACCTGCCGCCCAATCAGAAAAAAAGTTGCATGGACGCCCCGCTGCCGCAGCCCTTCCAAAAGAACATCGGTCGTTCCGGCCTTTGGCCCGTCATCAAAGGTGATGGCAATATATTTTTCAGACGGTTCTCCTTCCTTTATATTGCTTCGTTCCCCGGCCCATGCCCTGCCTGAAACCGCCTCCGTTTTTCCATCAATATCTGTTTTTCCAATATCCGGAGTCAGCTTCGCATAGACAATACTTAAAACAATGGCAAGACATAAAAAAACAGCCATACGCTTTTTTAAATCCATCTCCATAAAACCATCCGGTTTCTGCAGCTCTTAAAATAATGTATGACTGCCGGCGCACGGATATACCGTCCCGGCACACGCTGTGCGGCGCAAATATCGTTCATATCCCGCCGGTGCCATGTTTTTTATATCCGGAAGCGCACCGCTTTATAGTCCGGCGCTGCCGTTTCTTGCTCTGAGCAGGCTTTTATGGTACACTGTACCAGACAAATAATGATTAAAAAGGAGTTTTATCGTGATTTCGATACATATGATCCATTATCCCCCCTGCCAGCCCAGAGAAAAATATGCGGCCGAACACCGGCTTGGCATGTATTTGCTGTCACAGGCGCTCTCCAGCCGTTTCGGGCTTTCTATTTCCCTGGATGCCCTTCCGGATGCTCTTGAACAAAACGCCTACGGAAAGCCCCGTTTAAAGCATTACCCAAACATCCACTTTAATATCAGCCATTGTGACGGCCTTGTCGCCTGCGCCCTGGCCGAAATTCCAATCGGGCTGGATATTGAGCAGATTCATCCGTTTAAAGACAGTATTTTAAGAAAAGTGCTGACGCCTGCGGAAAAAGACTTTCTTGAAACCTTCCGGCATGACCCGGCCGCCTATGAACAGTGCTTTTACCGGTTCTGGACATTAAAGGAAAGCCGTATCAAGCAATCCGGTCTCGGGCTTTCCATGCCCCTTGACAGCTTTTCCTTTGAGCTTGACCTGTCCGAAGAACCGGTAAGAATCACAAGTTCCGAGGATAGGCTGTGGTTTTATCAGGAACGTATTGAAAAGCAGTATTTTCTCGCACTATGCTCAGAGCTGCCCAGACAGGAAATCTCCGTCACAATGCACCCGTCAGAATCGTCAATGCCTTCTGTTCACTAATCAGGTAGGGGAAGCTTTCTTCCCCCCCACCCGATCATCCCGATACCCCGCTCATCTTACGGCACTGCCACTCGATGACCGCTGCCGTCGGATGTCCGCCCGTGCAGGCACGGCGGCCGCCCTCCGGGCGTATCGCGCAAAAAGCTGCCCATATCCCATTCGGATATGGACAGCTTTTTTAATAATATACCGGTAAACATATACCGGGAAAAGGCAATTATCTCTTTGCCCCTGCGGCACGCACTGCGGAAATAACCACATTGCCTTTGATTTCAGATACTGGCGCCCCTCTGGAGCAATCGCAAACGACTTTGTTAAAGCCCTGAAGCATCGGGCCATAAGCGTCTGCATGGCCAAACTGCTGAATGAGCTTTACAGCCACATTGCCGACATTTAAGTCCGGCCAGATTACTACATTGGCTTTGCCGGCAACCTTGCTCTCGCGGTTCACCTTCTTGGCTGCCACAGCAGGAACAATAGCGGCATCCAGCTGGAACTCGCCGTCAATGTTAAGGTCCGGGCGCTGCTCGTTGGCAATCCGTAAAGCTTCGGTCACCTTATCGATAAGTTCACCCTGGCCGCTGCCAAGTGTAGAGTAGCATACCATCGCACATCTGGGCTCCCAGTCAAGCAGCGCAGATACGGTATCACAGGCAGAAATTGCAATACTTGCAAGCTGCTCCGGATTCGGGTTGGTGCATACAGCGCTGTCGCCCACAGCCAGCAGAGAGCCTTCGCTGCCCTCATAGCCGGGAATATCGCAAAGACCGATACTTGAAATCGTGCTGATTCCGGGCTTTAAGCCGATAATCATCTGTCCGGCCAGAAGCACATCGCCGGTCGTGTTGTCAATACCGGCAAAGGTTACATCCGCTTCATCCACAGCCTGCATAACCATGGCATAGTACAGCGGATTCTCCATGCGGCGGGCAAGCGCTTTTTCCTTCAGAAGTGTATTCGGCAGAGCCACATATTTCTGAATCAGTTCGTTCTTGTAATTTTCCTCATGGATGTCAACGATCGTGAAAACACTTTCGTCGTAGCCTCTCTCTGCAACAAGCTTTTTGATCTCGGCAGCATCGCCCACAAGAATCGGGATGATATATCCGTCTCTTCCGGTTTCAAATGCGGCCTGCATCATCTTTTCGTTTGTCGCTTCCGGGAAGGCAACCTTCTGAGGATTCTGTTTCGCTTTTTCATAAAGCTTATCTAAAACACTCATGTTTTTTCCTCCCAAAAATGTACAGCGTATTACATCTGCTCCTCAACCTTGTCGCAAAGCTCGCCGATGGTCTTGCAGGCAGCAGCAACCGGCAGCGGAACTAAAACGTCAAGCTCGTTTTCGATCTCAGAAACAAGACCAACCATGATAACGGAAGCGCCGCCAAGCTCTTCCTTCATGTTTGTATCCACAGATAATTCGCTGGCATCCTTATTGTAGGACATTGCTACTAACTCAATAACCTTTGCTTCTAATTCTTTTCTATCCATTGTAATCTCTCCTTAATATTTTTATGAGCATCCCGGCTGCCCTGCACAAAGCAGCCGGAAATTGTTCCATGTCTTTAATAAAAAATTATTCTTCGTCAAGCACAAATACTACGGTCTTGTAGCCGTCTCTCTGGAAGGTTTCTGCATGTACAGGAACAGGCAGCTTGCCATTTTCCATGATCTCTTTTCTCTTCTTTTTGGTAATGCCTCTGACAACAGCGTTAAAGCATGCGCCTTCCTCGATTTCCACCTCGCCGTAAGCGAATGCGCCAAGCTGAGCGTATTCCGGCTTTGTGGACAGGGCAGCCGGCATAACGATGGACTTTAACTTGCCCTTGCCGCTGATCTCTACCCATTCGGTTTCCAGATTACCACATGTATTGCAAGCATAGACCGGAGGAAATTCTACCGCGCCGCAAACCGGGCACTTACGGCCTAAAAATTTGCCTTCCTCAAGTCCCTGGTAAAACTTCTCTACGACTTTTTCCAATTTGATCGCCATGATTTTATTACCTCCTACATTACTTATCCAGTGTTCTTAAAAGGACTGCTGCAACGTTCTGAGCGCCGCCGTAGCCGCGCAGCATTGTTGTCTTAGGCAGCTTCTTCACCTGTCTCTCGCCGCACTCGCCTCTCATCTGCATGCAGGCTTCATATACGTCTGCCAGACCAGAAGCAGCGTGAGCATGACCGAAGGAGGTTCTTCCGCCGTTGGTATTGATCGGCTTGTCACCGTCATAAGCAGTACGGCCTTCGCAAATATACTTCCAGCCTTCGCCCCATGGCAGATAACCGGCAATTTCAGCAGAAATCAGATGAGAGGTGATGATAAAGTCGTTGGCAAAGAACAGATCCAGTTCTTCCGGTTTAACTCCGGTTACTTCGTAAACCTGACGTACCGCTTCCTCTGTGGCACGAATTTCAAAATGCGGGTTCGTTGCCTCAAGAGCAGAGCAGCCGATGCCAAGAACTTCGATCGGTTTATGTTTGAGGTTCTTTGCAATCTCAGGAATCATCTCAGTTGCACACACGATCGCAGCCGCAGCGCCGTCGCACTTGCGCTCTACGCCTTCCATACGGAGGAAATCACCCATTTTCGGGTTATAAGGCGATCTCATGTAAGCCATCACATCGTCAAAGCCTTTTTCCTTTGCGATCTCTGCAAATTCCTTGCGCTCTATAGCCAGAGGGTTCTTTGCAGCATTACGGCGGTTGTTGATCGCCATCCAGTTTAATGTGTCATCCATCTGCTGAGCTGTGATGCCGCGGGTACGCACATAATCTTCTGCAGCATCATCATAGATCAGTTCCATAGGAGCCATCATGCTTCTGGCATAGTTGCGGTCATACAGCCATGCGGTCGTCTTTAAGAACTTTTCCATGGTCATCTTTTCGCGCTTATAAGGATGCTTCGGTGTTTCAACATTATCTGCAGGCGCCGGAGTGCTGTCGCCAAATTCCACGCAGCCGGTCAGCACGCAGTTATACTTTCCGGAAGCAACAGCATTTACAGCTTCTTCAATGGCAAGATAACCGGTACAGCAGGCTTCAGAATGATGGATGTTGGCCTTTCCCTTCATACCAAACCAGTTGGCAATCTGCACACCTGGTGTCAGGTAGTTGGAGCCATTTAATGTGCTTGCCTCACCATGGAAATAGAAATCAACATCTTTTGCTGTGATGCCGGCATCCTCCATTGCCTTGAGTGCTGCGTAACCAAACATCTCCCCTTCAGTCAGACCGTTCGTCTCAGGGTTGTCCACGGTATACATGAACGGTGTACATCCTACGCCAATGATGGAGACACTTCTTGCATACTTGTTTAACTTTGTCTGATTCATTGATAAATTCCTTCCTTTCTCCTTACATATCATCATTGGATTGCCCAATAATTTTCCTCTCAAGCACTGTGATCGTCCATTGCTCAGATAAATATATTTTAGTATAGTTTTCTATTAAATTCATCGTACAAACGCACAAATATTTCTTTTAAAACCGCAGCCATATTGTATATCGGTGACAATATAATTCTAAAAGTTCTGCGGATGTCACAGAAAAGCTGTGGATTTTAAAACAACTCATGTCTTTGGGCGATCGCACGAAGATGTAAGCCTTCTTCGTGGTTCCCCGATACCGGGCCTCCGGTGCTTTTAATGTCATCCGCGCCGGCCCTAAAAAGCTGCAATGCACGCTGATAATCCCCGGGCGTATTCATATTAAACAATGCCCGTCCGCACCCGCCGCCGTAGCACTGCTCAAGCTGCGCTTCCCCGATCAGTTTACAGTTTACCTTTGGGATCAGGCTTTGCAGACGGTAATCCCCTGCTTTTATCAGCGCTTCCAGCGGCTTAAGGCAGCCCGGCCCATAATAGGCAAAAAGCATTTCCCTCCGGCCGTCCTTCCGCTCTAAAACAACCATGTCCGCCGCATCCGGCCCGGCCTTTAAACCGTGGTCACGCTCCAACGCGTCATCCTGACGGGCATCTTGGTCTGCCCCGATGCTCTGATGCCTATCATAATCTGCTCTGGTGCTCTGGCGCCCACCATAATCTGCTCCGGTGCTCTGGCGCCCACCATAACCTGCCCCGGTGCTCTGACGCCCACCATAGCCTGAACCGGCACTCTGACGCCCACCATAATCTGCTCCGGCACCCTGACGCCCATCATAACCTGTTTCGACGCCTCCCAGCGTCATCAGGCACTGGCACAGCCGCCAGTCTGCAAATGGCATGTCCGTCGCGGTGACAAAAATGCCGCAGTGCAAATGACTTAAGAGACTGTAAATGCCGCCCGCCGGCCCGGCGTCCGGCACAATATCCCGGATTTCCTCCGGGAGATTTTTAAGATGGCACAGCCGCCGGCCGGTATCTCCCCTGGCAGAGGACAGACAGACCGGCTGTCCGGCAGCCCAAAAGTGCTCCACAAGCAGCTCCAGCAAATATCTGCCGCCAAAACGCAAAAATGCTTTGTCTGTTCCCATACGCCGGCTCTGTCCCCCTGCGAGAATACAATATCGCGTCATCACGATCACTCTGCCCCGGCCTGCTGCCCGTAAAAAATCTGAGCAAGCGGCGAATCCTCGGATAAAATCAGGGTCTTATTCGCTCCGGTCAGGGACGCCTTCGCCGCGTCAAGGCTGCGCACAAATGCATAAAATTCAGTGCGGCTCTCATCGGAATAGGCTTCCTGAAGAATACGCATATACTCTGCTTCGCCCTCGGCCTCCAGTATTTCCGCCTGCTTTTGCGCCTCGGACAGCTTAATGGCCACTTCCTTATCGGTTGTATTGCGGATCACCTGAGCCTCGGAATTACCCTCAGCGGTGTAGGTTGCCGCGATATTGTCCCGCTCAGAAATCATACGCTCATAAACAGCGGCCTTATTATCCTCCGGCAGATCGAGCTTTTTGGTCTCCACTGTCACAAGGGAAATTCCATAGGGCTCCATGGCATCGCCGACATTTTCCATAATTGCTTCCATCAGTTCGCCGTCACGGCTCGTAATGACCTCATCCTGATTCATATTACTGATCACATTTTTAGTCGAATTATAAACAGCCGTGTTGATACGGCTTTCCGCATTGGCAATGGAGCTGTTAAGGCTCTGGGCAAATTTCAGCGGATCCGTGATTTTCCAGAGCACATAGCTGTCTGTGATCATGGTCTTTTTATCCTTTGTAATCACATCCGAAGCAGCCAGGTCGTAAACAAGAAGCTCCCTGGGCAGCGTATCGACGCTCTGGATAAACGGTATTTTAAAATGGAGCCCGGAATCCGACACCACATAGGTGACTTTTCCAAATTGACGCACAAGCTTATACTCATTTTCACGCACAACATACACGGAGGAACCAAGACATACAAGGACAAGGATCACTGCCGCAACAATAATAATTTTCTTTTTCATCGCTACACCCTCCTATTGTCCGCCGGCAGAAGCATCCGTTTCATTAGCGGCCGTATCCGCAGTACTGGATGTACGGTCATCGGATGTGGATGAGCCTTCTGTAAATGGTTTTAATGGAAGAATTTTAGATACGCCGTCGGAACCGTCAATAATCACCTCAAGCTCCGGAAGAATATCCTCCATCGCCTCATAAAACATGCGCTGCCGTGTGACCTCGGGATTTTTAACGTATTCTTCATACATGGCATTAAAGCGGGCCACCTGGCCTTCCGCCTCATTAATGCGCTCCTGTTTTTTGGCTTCCGCATCCTTAATGATCTGATCCGCCTTGGCCTCGGCTTCCGGAATCTGTTCATTTTTATATTTATTGGCGTTGTTCAGCGCAGTATCCTTCCCCTGCTTGGCTGTCTCAACCGCTTTAAAAGCCATCATGATTTCCTGGGTCGGTGGCTCGGAGTCCTGTATCGTAATGTTCACAAGCTGTATGCCTATGTCCTGCTGTTCCAGTTTTTCTGTGATCATTTCCTTGATCTCCGACTGTATCTCGTTCTTTCCGGTTGTCAGGACACTGTCCACGTCATAGCTGCCAATCACGGTCCGTATACAGCTCTGGGACATATTTTTTAAGATGGCTTCCGGCTCTGCGGACGCATAAATATACTTTACCGGCTCAGTGATGCGGTATTCAACAAAAAAGTCCACATCAACAAAATTATAATCCGAGGTGATCATAATCGCTTCCTCCGCTTCCACCTCGTTCGTATCCATACTATATCCGATGGGAAATCCCTGGATCGTCGTATTGACCTTGTGCACGCTCTGGATCAGCGGAATTTTAAAATGCAGCCCCGATGAGGTCACCGCTGTGGGCTTTCCAAAGGTCGTCACCACCGCCTGCTCCTGCTCCTTAATCTGATAAGTGCAGTCTATCGCCAGAAGCACCACTACCGCTACAACAATCACGGCCAGTATAACCTTTTTCGACCTGCGCCAGAAATTTTTCATGCTTCCGCCGCTGCGGGCGCCGCCGGTTTCAAAAGATGCATTGCCGTTCCCCGGGCGTCTAAAAAATCCAAAATTCATTATAAATCCCTTCCTCTGTGCTTCATGTCACAGAAACGCTATACCTTTATACAAAGGCCCCGAACGATGCGTCACACACCGCTCGGGGTTTTTGCACCTTAGCTATCAATTTCTTTTTTCATTTTCTTAAGAAATGCAACAAAGCCCTCATAGGTACTGTAAATATCC
The DNA here is from genome assembly GCA_949292795.1 of uncultured Eubacteriales bacterium. GTDB lineage: Bacteria > Bacillota > Clostridia > Lachnospirales > Lachnospiraceae > Catenibacillus. Next base: position 23,720 of record CASFBR010000031.1, on the reverse strand, counting down.
GCTTTACTCGTCACTTCAAACGGGGAATGCATCGACAGCACCGGAACGCCGCAGTCAATCACATTGATGCCCTTATTGGCCATATCCGCGGCAATGGTTCCGCCGCCGCCAAGATCGACTCTGCCAAGCTCTCCGGTCTGCCAGCAAATGCCATTCTTTTCAAAAACCTGAACAACCGCATTGAAAAACTCACTGTGCGCATCATTAGAGCCGCCCTTTCCGCGGGAGCCTGTATACTTCATCAGGCAGACGCCGCTGCCGGCAAAAGCGGTGTTTAATTTATCATAAGCGCTGGCATAGGTCGGATCAAAGGCTGCCGTTACGTCGGAGGAAAGCATATGGGAAGCGTCAAGCATCCGGCGGTATTCCCATGATGTGCAGCCGGAGCCGGTCTTTACCGCCAGCTCCATAAGCGCGTTTTCATAAAGCCAGGACAATGCGCCGGTATTGCCGATACTGCCGACCTCCTCTTTATCCGAGAACAGGCACACGCATGTGCGCGCCGGATTTTTCACCTTCATCAAAGCCGCAAGAGATGTATAGGCGCACACCCGGTCGTCCTGTCCGTAAGCACCCACATAGGAACGGTCAAAGCCGACATCCTTCGCCTTGTGCGCCGGAACAAGCTCGATCTCCGCAGTCATAAAATCTTTTTCGGTAATGCCGTACTTGTCATTGAGTAATTTCAGCACGCCGAGCTTAACGCCTTCTTTTGTCTCGGCATCGCCAATCGGCAGTCCGCCCACCAGGACGTTCAGTTCTTCGCCCTTCACAGCCTCCGAGGCTTTGCGTGCCAGCTGCTCCTGGCTTAAATGTACAAGCAGTTCATTGATCGTAAACACAGGGTCCTGTTCATCCTCGCCGACCGTCACCAAAATCCGTTTTCCTTCGCTGTTATACATCACGCCGTGAAGCGCCAGAGGGATGGTTGACCACTGATACTTTTTGATTCCGCCGTAATAATGGGTTTTCATCAGCGCCATGCCGGAATCCTCATACAGCGGCATCGGCTTCAGATCAATATGGGGTGAATCGATATGTGCACCCAGGATATTCACGCCGTCAAGTACCGGCTCCGTGCCGATTACGCTGGCCACAAGGCCTTTATTGCGGATACTGCGGTAAATGCGGTCGCCGGGCACAAGCGTTTCTTTCTCATCAGCGCTGACAAAGCCGTTTTTCTCAAGCAGTTCAATGCAGGCCGCAACACATTCGCGCTCGGTTTTTCCCCGGTCGAGAAAATCTTTATATTCCTGCGCAAATTTATCAATTTTTTCGCGCTGCTTCTCGCTGTAACTGTGCCATGCACTTTCATTTTTGTAAGTCAGTTTCTTTTCCAGATCTAAAGCTTCTTTATTCTTCATCATGTGTCTCCTCTTTCGCTAAATATTTTTCCCCGGCATCGCCGCCATCATGAGTATTTTGCGCTTCTGACGCGCGGACAGCCTCAGCTTCTGACGCGTCCTTAGCGGTACTGTCATCCTCAGGCTCTGAAGCGTCCTTAACCGCGCTGCCATCCTCAGCTTCTGACGCGTCCTTAGCCGCGCTGCCCTCAGAGGTGGGCTGTGTCAGCTGTGCGCCGCATTTGGGGCAAAATTCAAAGGTTTTGGAAACGCTCTGACCGCAGCCAGGGCATGTCACAACACCTTTGAGCTTTAAAAGCGCATCCTCGATCTTGGCCATGGAGGCTCTCACTGATGTCAGCTTTTTAAGAAGCACGGCCTCCTCAGAGCCTTCTCTGGCGCTTCCGGCCAGCCGCTTTTCATACAGACGGCCCAGCGCCACATAGCTGTCACGCAAATCGCTCTCCAAAGAGGAGCGCTGCATCTTGAGCTTTTGTGTCTCAATGATCTCCGAAGATTTTTTTGCGACGGATTCCGATAAATCTGTAACATTTTTCTTTAAATCATCCAGAAATGACATGTTCTTTAACCTCCTATCCCTATGTAATCCATTGTTATGCAATAAAAATTTCAAACGCATGGTACACGTCCAGTGTCCCATATCCCCAGACGCGGCTTGGATAAACAATATCCGGCTGTCTGCGGGCGCCCCGGATGAGATATTGGCGTACCTGCACCGAGGACATCGTATATTCGCCCCGCCGGTAAATTCCCCATTGCAGAAGAAGTGCTCCGGCGCCGCACACATGTGCCGCGGCAACGCTTGTGCCGCTTTTAGCCGTAAACCGTCCGTCCCTGGCCGGGCCGAACACATTCACGCCCGGCGCGCAAAAATCCGGCACGACCATTCCTGCCGGGGTAAACCCTCTTCCGGAATAAAGGTAACTGCTGTTATTATAATGATTATAAGCACCAGCTGCCAGCACCGCCCAGGCATCCGCCGGCGCAGTCACTGTATGATCCGGCTGAGGCGTGAGGAAGGCGGTATCCTCCCGGATAAATCCATGGATCGGCAGCCACATATGAAAGGTTCCAGGCAGCAGATTGCTTCCATACACCCGAATACGCCATACCCCGGGCACCGGAGCGCTAAACCGGATAAAAATCACCTCGCCGCCGGAGGCCGCCTCCGCAATACGGTGGTTCACCTCGATCACCGTCGGCTCAAGGAAAAAGGTCAGCCGCTGAACCTCATTCATCTTCGGTGACAGCCGCTCAATGATCTCTCCTCCCGGAGATACAAAGCCTACTGAAAAAATATCCGGCGCCGTACCCCACAGCTCGGTGACAAAACCCGCCTCCCCCGGGCCGACCTTAAGTTCAACCTCTGTATAAACATTTTCATCGGTCACCGTCCCCATATAATGACAGCCCCGGTTGGCTTCATTGCCCGCAGCCGCCGTGATACACACGCCCGACAGCGTTGCGACCATATCCAGATAGCGGCTGATATAAGAGCCTCCGTTGTGGTTTCCGGAATTGGTCCCCAAAGCAATGCACACCGACAGCGGCCGGTACAGTGCCTGCGAAAGCCGCAGCAGATAAGCCACCGCAGCCATAATGTCATTCTCCTGATAAGCCTCCGCGCCGTCGGGAATCTGATAAAAGCTTCTCAGATATTGCTTGGCAGGCTTTAGCTTCACAACGGCGATGTTGCATCGCGGCGCTGCACCGGTAAAGTCATTGGCCGTATCTGCACTCCCCGCGGCAATCCCCGCCACAAAGGTGCCATGCCCGTTTGTATCATTCGACGGAACAATGCTTAATGGTGTCTCGCTGTTCAATGCCCGGTCAATGTCCTCTCCTGTATAAACAGTGCCGTAGTCCACCTCCGGAAATGCCTGTACATCGCCTTCCGACTCAATCCCCTGATCCCATATGCGAAGAATACGGGTCGAGCCGTCCGAACGCCGAAACACCGGATGGGTGTAATCGATACCGGTATCAATGATCCCTACGATCACATCCTGTCCCTGAAGTCCGAGATATGGCTGACTGTGGAGCCGCGTGATTCCCGACTGATCCATGGAAGAGGTATCCATTGTTCCAAAAAGCTTCGGGATCGCACTGTATGCCAGAAGGTTCACTGCGGTATCCATCGAGGACACCGGCAGATGAAAGGCCGCATACCGCTCATTAAAAATCTGAACACAATCAGTTTCATAAACATTATAAAGATTTTCCGCAATCCCGCCGTACTCAACAATATAATCGGCATAATCCTGAGAAACAATTTGATTGCCGCAGGCCGCCATATATAACCCCTCCCGTTCAAACGCTTGCATAACAGCCAGGAAGCGCCAGGCCGTCACGCTCTCACAGCTATCTTATGCCTGCGGCGGGGATGTGATTCTATTTTTTAGCCTCCAGTGCCTGCACGCCGCGCATCTGTATAAGCGGGCCGCCGGTATGTTCGATATACTCCCGGGTAATCGTCACCCGGCCGATATTATCATCCTTTGGAATCTCATACATAATATCCAGCATAAACTCCTCGATGATGGAGCGCAGCGCCCGGGCTCCGGTTTTTTTCCTGATCGCCTGCTCCGCAATCGCTTCAATGGCTCCATCGTCAAAGCGCAGATCGACCTCATCGAGTGCCAGAAGCTTCTGATACTGCTTAAGAATGGCGTTTTTCGGCTCCTTTAAAATTTTGACAAGCATATCCTTCGTCAGCCCCTGAAGGGTAAAGATGATCGGCAGACGGCCGATAAATTCCGGAATCATGCCAAATTCTCTCAAATCCTCAATGGTTACCTGGTCGGTAATATTTTCCACCTGGTCATACTTGTCGATCAGGTCTGCGCCAAAGCCCATGGAGCTTTTCTTGTTCAGCCGTTCTTTGATAATGTTATCCAAATCGGGAAAGGCCCCGCCGCAAATAAACAAAATGTTGCGTGTATTGACCGTCACCAGCGGCACCATGGCATTTTTACTGCTGGCGCCCACAGGCACTTCGACCTCGCTGCCCTCAAGAAGCTTTAAAAGGCCCTGCTGCACCGACTCACCGCTGACATCACGGCTGGTCGTGTTTTTCTTTTTGGCGATCTTATCGATCTCATCAATAAAAATAATGCCCTGCTGCGCCTTCTCTACGTCATTGTCCGCAGCTGCCAGAAGCTTAGACACAACGCTTTCAATATCATCGCCGATATAGCCGGCTTCCGTTAAAGAAGTGGCATCCGTAATGGCCAGCGGAACATTTAAAAGACGCGCCAGTGTGCGCACAAGATATGTCTTGCCGCTTCCTGTGGGTCCGATCATCAGCATATTGGACTTTTCGATCTCAATATCATCCATCGTATTGGTCGCGACCCGCTTATAATGATTGTAGACCGCCACCGACATGACTTTTTTGGCATACTCCTGTCCGATCACATACTCATCCAGCTGTGCCTTGATTTTATGAGGCGCCGGGATATTTTTCAGATCGATCAGAGGCGTCTGCTCCTCCTTGGGCTTTTTCTTTTTAATCTTCTGTGATTTTGGTACAGGGTCCTCCATAAAGCCGTTCATCATCGGCATTCCAAACAGCTCCTGAAGATTCATCGACCCCATCATATCGGAATAATTAAAATTACTGTTATTCATCGCATCCAGGCTCTTTTGCATACAATCCGAGCAAATACAGATGCTGTTATTCATCGGCAGATGGATCATCTTTCCGGCTTTGCTCTCCGGGCGCCGGCAGATATAGCATATATCTTCATAATCCTTCGTGTCATCCTTTTTCTTTTTATCATCATCCGGGGTTGTGGCAACCTCGTCCTTTTTTATATCATCACTCATTCAATCTTCCTCCTGCGTCAAACTGCTCAGCTTTTATTATAGTCGATTAAAGGAACACAATCAACCGGATAAAACATAAAAACTTTATAAAGCTCATCTCGTGGCATCGCCACTCGATGACCGTTGCCCGTCGGATACCCGCCCGTGCAAGCACGGCGGTTGTCCGACGGGCGTATCGCGCAAAAAATGGACAGTGCAGGAGCTTTTTATTTCCTGCACTGTCCACGTCTATGCGTTTTCTATTTTATTGCTATTTTCTGAAGGATAGCGGTTTTGCATCCGGCCCGGTCACTGCTGTGAAATGCTGTCGCCGATCTCGGCAGCTGATCCGAGCAATGTCTTAAGCGTGCGCTGTTCACTGTAAGAATAATCCTCACCGGGTACACGCACATCGATCGTTACCTCATCGCCCGGGTTGCATGCTTCCAATGCTTCCTGAAGCTCTTCCATCGTTGTGATCTCCTGACCGTTAAAGCCTACGATCACATCACCGGCAGCCAGTCCGGCACGCTGAGCAGCGGAGCTTTCATAAACGGCCGATACATAAACGCCTGTGGGCCATCCGTACATCTGTTTCGATGTCTCATCAACGGTTCCGCCAAGGATTCCAAGCGTTGCCTGCTGATCCTCGGTCTTATTGACATGCTCGCCGCTGATAATCGCATTCACCGTTTCAACAGCACTGTTGATCGGGATCGCATAGCCCATGCCTTCAACAGTCGTTCCGTACAGCTTCGCACTGTTAATACCAATAACCTCGCCTTTTGCATTTAAAAGGGCACCGCCGCTGTTGCCTTCATTGATGGCGGCATCGGTCTGGATCATCGTCTTTGTACCGTCGGTCATCTTCACCTCACGGTTAACTGCGCTGATCGTACCGGTCGTAACCGACTGTCCGTAGCCAAGGGCATTACCGATGGCGATGGCGCCATCGCCGGCACGCAGAGCATCAGAGTCCCCGAGAACGGCGATCTTTACAGCGTTTTTCGTATCATCGCTCAGCTGACTCATATCTACGGACAGCACCGCAATATCTTCGTCCTCATCATAGCCAAGAACGGTCGCATCTGCGCTCGTTGTGTCATTAAACGTTACAGAAACCTCCGTAGAGTTCTCAATCACATGGTAATTGGTAATAATGTACATCTTATTGTCCGCTTCGCTGAAAATAATACCGGAGCCGGCGCCGGCACCCTCCTGTGTATAGGTTCTTCCGAAGAAATCCTGTGTTTCCTGCTCAATAACCGTATTTACAGAAACAATAGACGGCATGGCCTGCTCGACCACATCCGAGACATCGCTGCCATTGATATTTTCTACGCCCTGAGAGGATGTCTTGACAACGCCAAGGGTAAAGCCTGTATCCGAGGTATTCTGGCTGTTTGCGCTGCCAGAACCGCCGGTTGCCATATTTCCCAGCGTATTGACGCCCCACATCGTGCCGCCGGCGACAAGGCCAAAGACAAGGCCAAAGCATACGACCTTGGCAAGCTGCCGACCTGCTCCGCCTTTCTTTCTTTTCTTTGACGGACGGGAAGTTTTTTTCGTATTTCCCGGCTGCTGATAATAGCTGTAATCATTGGTCTGATAATAGCTGTTCTGGCTGCCATAGCTATTCTGACTATTATAGCTGTTCTGGCTGCCATGGCTATTCTGACTATCATAGCTGTTCTGGCCGTCATAGCTGTTAAATCCACCGGTCTGGGTGCGGCTTTCACCATTGTTAAACTTCATACGGTAAATGCCATTCTCACCGGTATTGGCTGAAGCCTGTGCATCCGCAGATGTCTGAGTACTGTCTGTACCATAGCTGCTTGTACTGCTGTAATTCATATTGCCGCTGTCATTTGTATTGGGACTGTTATTCTGGCTGTTCATGCCGTTTCCCGATACACGGCCTTCATTATTATTAAACTCGTTATACATAATGGTCACCTTTCTTTATATTCAGTTTTAAGTTTTTTCCTTTTTACAGTTATTATATTATCAGCGAATTGTGTCCTTATTGTGACATGAATGTTAAAAAAAGTTGAAAGAAAGGTGCCGTCAGGCATGGCGTTTTTCGTTCGCTCCGGCTAGTGTGCCTGATCTTTGTCCTCCATCCGCCGAAGCTGTAATCTGGCACGGCGGATTCTCTGCCGTACAAGCGCTTCATCAATATTAAGCGTCTGTGCCACCTGCCTGATCGTATAATTATGGACAAATCTTAAAAGCATGACCTGTGAATACTGTGGCGGTAAAACTTTGATCTTCTCTACAACTTCATTGACCGTGACCGTATCATAAATATGCCGGTCATCGGCAGCGCCATAAAACTTATCCGGCTCTTCCTCATCCTCGGCCAGCTTATATTTTTGATTATCCCGCTCAAGATTGTAAACGGTACGCCGTACTGCCGTACACAGATAGCTTTGCGTTGCCCGGCTTTTCACATCAAGCTCAAGCTTATCCTGATTTTTAAGCATTGCGGCAAACACAATATGAACCGCATCCTCTGCCCGCTGATAATCGTGCAGCATGTGGTAGGCCATCCTGCGCATCTTTGCCGCATAATTTTCATATATTTTTGAAATAATGTCTATTTTTGAAATAATGTCCGCACCTGATTTTTCTGATGAACATCTGTCATTTCCGTCCATTTTTTCCCTCCATGGGCATGATCTGCCCTGTTTATCAGACATGTGTTTACTTGTAGAACACTGTGCTAAGACAAAATGTGACAAATTACATCGAGAAAATTTTCAAATGTGAACTATTTAGTAATTTTTAACGTTATATCAATAGGAAATATATGAATTTTTAACAAAGAAAAACTTCTGAAAAAGCAAAACAGCCGCATCGAAAAATTATTTCGATGCGGCTGCCGCCGTTCGTCAGAATACACCGCTTCCGGGTAATCTATGAAGAATATTCATCCAGAGCGAAACAAACGTTATTTTATTCATTCCGGTCATTACCATCTGTACGAATTTATTGTACTCGCAAGAGCTGCGCCTAAAACAAAGGCAAAGATAAAAATAAGGATAACAGCAACGATCACGATCACAACCTTTAAAATAACCTGTGTAATCACATAAGGCCAGAATGCATTCTTGTCCTGGCCGCTGATATGGCTCACTGCACAGAACAGGAAAAGCATCGTCGCGATGGATGCGATCGAAGATACAAGCATTGCCAGCACACCGGTAAACAGTGTGAAGGAGCAGATAAAGCTAAATACTGTTGCCAGGATCGTTGGGATATATGCCACTGCTGTAATATTGCAGGCCGTCAAATAAGGCACCTTCTTGCCTAAAATCTTCAGCAAAAGCCATACGGCCAGCGCTGTAAGGAAGGTCACTGCGGCGTAATATAAAAATCCGCCGAAGAAGGTGATCAGTGAGCTTGTAAATCCGGCCTCATCAAACAGATCAGCCAACGGGCCAAAACCACCCAGTTCATCAAGAATACCAAAAATGCTTCCCATCGAGCATGCCATGGAAAGTGCGCCAAAGAACGCGTAAATCGCCATATATACAGCCCATACCGGAGATTTGGAGCTTCCTACGGTATCAAAAATTGCAATAGGATTTTTCTTAAAAATACCTAAAAACCACTGAAGGAGATGATTGCCGAATTCACTCGACTTGCGCGGATAAGGCTGTCCATAATAGGGCTGTCCCTGCGGTCCTGCGCCATAGCCCTGCGGCCCCTGATTCTGGCCGCCATAATAAGGCTGTCCCTGCGGCCCTGCACCATAGCCCTGCGGTCCCTGATTCTGACCGCCATAATAGGGCTGTCCCTGTGCACCTGCGCCGTAGCCTGCTGCGCCCTGATTTTGTGCACCGTAGTACGGCTGTCCCTGTGCTCCCGCACTGTAACCGCCGGCCGGATTCGCATTGTCCTGCCCGCCCTGCGTATAAGGCTGTCCCGAAGGGCTCGCAGTATATGGCGTCTGTCCGGAAGCCGCACTGCCTGTGCCATAGCCGGCTGCTCCTGTGTTCTGGGAGGACGAAGCTGTCCCTGTGGAAGTGCCGCTCATATTTGGCGTTCCATAATAGGACTGGCCGCCGACAGTCGCCGTTGCCTCAGCAGCTGCCGGGCGATGGTTTCCTCCGGCGCTGTAAGCGCCTGTCTCCTGATGATTTTCCTGATTTTCTGATACAGCAGACGGACCTGCCGCATTTTCGTTCTGCGCCGGACGCTTGCTCTGAGGCAAAACATACCCGCAGTTTGGGCATACACCGGAATCATTCAACGGTGTACCGCACTTTGCACAAAATGCCATTTTTCATACTTCCTTTCCACCTTTGATTCACTGCACATCTCTTGCTTTGTGCCGGGGTTGGGTAAAAAAGAGTTCCGCCTGCGGAACTTAAGCGCCGGGCGCGGTCGCTTTAGTGACAATTTTCTTATCGCGCGCGTGCGCATCCCAAACGGAACTTTTTTGTTGCACAGGAACGCAGCTTCACATGCAACAAAAAAGTTTCATGTGCTTTTGCCGGCTGCCGCCCCAAAAGACATGCAAAACCCCACTACATTTCTCATTTTAAAACGTTAAAGTGGCTCTGTCAAGAATATGACTATTTTTTCCTGAAAATGATTAGCTTGCTAAAGATGTAATTAAAAATCATAACAAAAATATTCGCCAGTATCTTCGCTATAAGCCCCGGCAGCGCAGCAACCGAAACGCACAAAAACATGATCAGCATATCACCTGCCATGGACATCACTCGGCCGCTGACAAACAGTGAAAATTCCCGAAGGATCGCCCGTGCGCCCCGGCGCCTGCTTTTAAATACCCATGTGCGGTTTGTCACATAGGCAAACAGGACAGACAGAACCCATGCAATAAAGTTCGCGACAAGATAATAGATACCGAGCACATCGGCACACAGCCCGTAAACGACAATATTCACAACGGTTGTTAATCCGCCGCAGATGACATAAAGAATCAGTTCTTCGTATTTTTTGACAAGTGTTTGTATTTTATGGATCATCCTTCGCCCTTTCCATCCGGCATCTTGCCGGTTCCGTCTGTTTTGCTCTTTTGTGGCTGTGCATTGGTCTCAGATACAAGAAAATGCGGCCGGCGCTTGACTTCATAATAAATCCGTCCGATATATTCCCCGAGCACGCCCACCGAGACAAGCTGCACACCGCCGATAATCAGTATGGCACAGATCGTCGTAAAATACCCGGGAACATCAATACCGTGCATAAGTATCTGAATGAGGGTCACAAGAATGTAGATTACACTGATCACTACAAGAAGGCCCCCCATGATAAAACAGATGCGCAGCGGCTTATTATTAAATGAAATCAGCCCGTCAATACCGTAGGATAAAAGCCGTTTAAACGACCACTTTGTCTCACCGGCAGCCCGCTGCTGATTTTCATAGGAAATAATTTTCTCCTTAAAACCGATCCATGAAAAAAGCCCCTTGGAAAAACGGTTGTATTCCTGCATCGCCAGCAGGGCATTGACCGCTTTGCGGCTCAGAAGTCTGAAATCGCCAATGCCGTCCACCATTTTCACATCTACGATATGATTGACCAGACGGTAATACAGCCGGGCCATAAAAGCGGAACGGGCCTTATCGCCCTTCCGGTTGCGTTTTGCAATGACCTGGTCATATCCCTGCTCATAACCGGCGATCATTTCCGGAATCAGCTCCGGCGGGTGCTGAAGGTCCGCATCCATGATCACCGCGCAGTCGCCCCGGGTATATGTCAGCCCTGCCAGCATGGCGGCCTCCTTGCCAAAATTCCGGCTAAAAGAGATGTAGCGGATATGGCCATCTGCCGCCGCTGCGGCTTTAAGCTTTTTTAGTGTATCATCCCCGCTGCCGTCATCGACAAAGATCAGTTCATAATCATAGCCCCTGTGCTGCGCATCATGGCCAAGGACTTCCCCAAGCCGGGCAATCGTTGCGGCAATCACCGCGCTTTCATTATAACATGGTATAATTACAGAAACTAACATGTCAGACATCCTCTTTATCCTGAGCCGTCATACACAGGTATCTTCGGTGCGGTCTGAACATACGGCTTCCCCGAGCTCACGGGCCGCAAGCTTAAATGCAGACTCAATAACTTTATCCATATCATAATATTTATACTCTGCCAGACGGCCGCCAAAGATCACCTTTTTCTCAGCCATGGCCAGACGTTCATACGCCGCAAAAATCTTCTGGTTTTTCTCATCATTAACCGGATAGTAGGGTTCCATGCCCGGCTCCCATGTTACCGGATACTCTCGTGTGATCACCGTCTTATCCTGGGTGCCGTACTCAAAATGCTTATGCTCGATCACGCGTGTATAGGGCGTCTCACGATCCGTATAATTGACGACCGCAACACCCTGATAATTGTCGGTATCAAGCGTTTCGGATTCAAATTTTAAGCTCCGATATTCCAGATTTCCAAAACGGTAGCCATAAAAAGAATCCAGCGTTCCTGTATAAAGGATACGGTCGCCCATGGCCATATATTTTTCCCGGTCTTTATTAAAATCCGTACCGGTCTGCACATCACAGCCCTCAAAAAGGCGGTCGATAATCACATTATAGCCGCCCATTGGTATTCCCTGGTACAGATCGTTAAAATAATTATTGTCATAGGTGTAGCGCACCGGCAGACGCTTGATAATAAATGCCGGAAGCTCATCGCAGCTACGTCCCCATTGCTTTTCCGTATAGCCCTTGATCAGCTTTTCATAAATATCCCGGCCCACAAGGCTGATCGCCTGTTCCTCGAGATTGCGCGGCTCGTGATCGATCTGCCCCCGCTGCTGTTCAATGATGCTGCGGGCTTCCTTTGGTGTGGAAATCCCCCACATTTTGCTGAACGTATTCATATTAAAAGGCATATTATAAATTTCACCGCGGTAATTGGCAATCGGTGAGTTGGTGTAGCGGTTAAATTCTGCCAGCCGGCTGACAAAACGCCATACCGCTTTATTGCTCGTATGGAAGATATGGGCGCCGTACTTGTGTACATGAATCCCTTCGACATCCTCACAGTAAATATTGCCGCCCATGTGGCTTCTTTTTTCCAGAACAAGACAGCTTTTTCCGGCTTTGCGCGCATGCCATGCAAATGTGCCGGCAAATAAGCCGCTGCCTACAATAACATAATCATAATGCTTCATCCATCATAACCTCCTGAAATAATAAGGGGCTGTCACATTTCCCGACAGCCCCCGTATATTACGAAATATCAAGCCTGTAAAGATACATCTGCGGATCTTTCTCCAGGGCTTCGCGGTCTAAAATCATTCCCAGCGCTTTTGCCAACCGTGCCGACGCCCGGTTTTCGCTGTGGATGCGGGCAGCCGCTTTGGTAAAATCCGTTTCTGTGCGTATAAAGGCGGTCACCGCCGTCATTGCTTCCAGGCCATAGCCCTGGCGGCAGTAAGCTTTATGGATCATATATCCAAGCTCCAGAAGCCAGTCGCTGCCAATCTGTGACGGCCAGGCGCCGCAGCGGCCGATCATGCGTCCGTTATCCTTCAGACACACAGCCCACAATCCAAGGCCGTAAAAGCCATACATCCACTGGATATATGCGCAAAGCTTCTCATACTCCTCAGACCGGTTCTCACTTAAAGGCTCAACTCCGGGAACATTTCCCCATGAATCATAAAGCTCATAGAGCCCGTTAAGATCAGCCGGCGTCAGCTCCCGCAGATAAAGGCGGTCTGTTCCGGCAACAAACCCCGGGATTGCCCTCTTATTTTGCATAGTAAAGACGGTTCAGCGCACTGAAAATTGCCCGGATCGAAGAACGTGTAATATTCGAGCTGATGCCGACGCCAAATGCATGCTTACCGGTCTCCACATCCACCAGCTCAATGTAGCTGGCAGCCTGGGAATCCGAGCCTTTAGTCAGCGCATGCTCTGTGTAAAGCGTCAGGCGGGTATTGTAGCCGGCCTGCTGGCACATCGCATGCTTTACAGCATCAATCGGGCCGTTGCCGCAGCCCTCGATTACCTTTGTCTCACCGTGATCGGTATAGGTCAGAATAATCTTTGTATCAAATGTATCATGCTGCTCGCTGATGTCCTCGATGCGGACCTTGCGGAAATGCAGCGGTTCCTTGGCGGCAATATACTGCTCCCGGAATACGGACATGATCTGCTCCGGTGCAACCTCGCCCTGCTTCTCGGAAATAGCCTGGATCATATCGGCAAATTCCTTGTGCATTTCCTTTGGCAGCTTGAAGCCAAAATACTGATCCATTACAAAAGCAACGCCGCCCTTGCCGGACTGGCTGTTGATACGCACAATCGGCTCGTAGTTGCGGCCCACATCCGATGGATCGATGGGCAGATACGGAACCTCCCATGTGTCCGGATGGCGCTCATTCATCGCCTTGATACCCTTATTGATCGCATCCTGATGCGATCCGGAAAATGCGGTAAATACAAGCTTGCCTGCATACGGATGCCGTTCAGGCACCTGCATCTTGCAGCAGCGCTCATAGACATCGATGATCGCGTTGACATTTTCCAGGTTTAATTCCGGGTTAATGCCCTGAGAAAACATATTATACGCAATATTAAGAATATCCACATTACCGGTACGCTCACCGTTGCCAAAAATGGTTCCCTCAATACGGTCAGCCCCGGCCAGCAGTGCCAGCTCAGAGGCAGCTACGGCGCAGCCGCGGTCATTATGGGGATGAACGCTCAAAATGATGCTCTCCCGGTCTTTAAAATGGGTATTCATCCACTCAATCTGATCGGCATATACATTCGGCGTCGTCATCTCAACAGTGGACGGAAGATTGATAATCATCGGCTTTTCCTTCGTCGGTCCCCACTCTGCCTGAACAGCCTCGCATACCTCCAGCGCATAGTCAAGCTCGGTTCCGGTAAAGCTTTCCGGGGAATATTCCAGCCAGAGATTACCCTTGAAGTTTTTGGCATAGCTTTTTACCATGCGGGTTCCGTCAATGGCGATCTGCTTCACCTGCTCACGGTTCATATTAAAAACAACGTCTCTTTGAAGTGTCGATGTAGAGTTGTAAATATGAACGATTACATTTTTAACGCCTTCGATCGCTTCAAACGTTTTCTCGATCAGATGGGAACGGCACTGTGTAAGCACCTGCACCTTCACGTCATCCGGGATCATATTGCGTTCTACAAGCGTGCGCAGGAAATCATATTCGATCTGGGAAGCGGACGGAAAGCCGATCTCTATTTCCTTAAAGCCCAGCTTTACAAGCAGATTAAAAAACTCGATCTTCTCATCAACGATCATCGGGTCCACAAGTGCCTGATTGCCGTCCCGCAGATCAACGCTGCACCAGATGGGCGCCTTTTCGATCTGACGGTCCGGCCACTTGCGCTCCGGGAAATTAACAACAGGTACTCTTTTATATTTTTTATAATTTAACATTTTTATTCCTCCTGACAGACTCTCTTTTTATGACCGTATCAAATAAGTATTATTCCTTCCCCTTTTCAGGGAGTCGGAGGACCACACTGTATTTATCCAGTATAAATAATGTCGGTCGGCGGACAAATCTAACCCCAACCATTTCATCATCCCTTTATGCTTTCATAGTTGTGCGGCTGTGCCGGGCACAGCGCATGGACGTTATACCATTATTACTTTAGCAGATGAAACTTATTCTGTCAAACCATTTTCAATAACTGTGCGGATGTGTTCCATAGCCTGAGTTTCATCCTCACCCTCACATACAAGCTCAATGGCGTCCCCGCATTTGACGCAGGCGCCAAGGACGCTGAGCACACTTTTGGCGTTGGCAATGCTGTCACCGATGGAAAATGTAATCTGAGACTTAAATTTCATGGCCTCCTTACATAGAAGTCCGGCCGGCCTCAAATGCAGTCCCGATGGATTTTTAACAATAATCTTTGCTTTCAGCATATTTTCACCCCATATCATCATGGGGGCAAAATATATTTGCCCCCGCCATCTTCTTTTGATTCAGTTTTGTCTGCTGCTTTTATTCGCTGCTGTCGGTATCGGTATCATCCTGCGCAGCTTCCACGATGATCTCGATCTCCTGCCCGGGCTCAAGTGAAATATTGTCCGGCAGATTTGCGTTCACAACTGCCGAATAGGTTCCCGGTTCATCACAGTTTGTCACATCCAGCGACACATCGATGCTTGAAGCAGAGCTGCTCCGGGCGTCGTTTAAATCATCCTCCGTCCCGGTCACAGTCAGTGACACCGTATCTTCCCCGGATGCCAGCCGGTAAGTAAAATCTGAACGTTTGCCGACCAGGCGTATCCGGTCAAAAGGTATCGGCCATGCCGCAGATACCATCGGCTCCACAGTGATCTGATAAGTGATTCCGTTTTCCCTTATATTTTGATCCACAATTCTTAAATTTTCCCCAAGGAAATCTGAGATCAGAAATACCCCCTCGGTTGTTTCAGTCAGATTTTCCTCACCGGTGATCGGATAAGAAAAATAACCGTTCTTTACCGCTGTGCTGCTCTTTAAATTTTCCTCGGAAGCCGTCACGGTGATCTGCTGCGGACTGTATGCCGTGTTCGTCACGGCATAGCCAGAAGCGGCTGTGACACCGTCAAAATCCAAACGGACATCTAAGGTCACCGTTTCCCATATCTGAACATTGACACGCACCGCGCCGTCCAGCTCAACATCGACGGTATCGGCAGTAATGGCATCCCCGTTCTTATCGTAGAGTACCGGGAGTACATCCTCTGTAAAATCTGAACTCCGTCCGCTCACATTCACAGAGACGACAAGCCGGTCCGCATTTTCGAGTATCTTGCTTGGGCCGCTGATCGTCACAAGGCTTGGCTCACAGCTTGTATTTCCGACCGCATAGCCGTCCGCCGGTTCACCCGATGTCGTGACAGTAATATCCTTCTGGATGGTCGTCAGCTCATCCAGTTCAATTTGCAAAGTATTGGACTGCGGCAAAATATCGACGCTGCTGTCGACATAGCCTTTGGCCGAAATTTCCACCGGCACGGCATTGACAACCGAGAGCTTGCTCATGTCGGCATAGACGTTAAAATCCGATGCTGAGAGATGCTCGACCACCGAAGTCTTTCCGCTGATGGTAAAACGTGCGGTTTCTCCGCTCACAATGGAGTATGTATAGTCCTCATTTTCCTGCTGGAGAACATCCTCGTTGCGTATTTCCACCGGCGCGGTGAACTCTTTGGTGATCACAGGATCGGCGATACTGTGGATCACCAGCCATATGATAACGGCCAGTACAACGGCAGCAAGCTTCAGCCCCAGATTATTGGTCAGCTTTTTTTTCATTTTTCAAAATACCTTTCAATCTTCTGAATTTGCCGTTTTTTGCCTCGGGCGCCTTCTTCTCCTGAAGCTCTCTCCGAAGCTCATTGACACTTAAATGGCTGTACAGCTTTCCGTCTCTGGCGACAGATACAAAGCCCGTCTCCTCAGAGACAATAATCGTAATACTATCCGAAATCTCGCTGATCCCGACGCCGGCCCGATGGCGGGTTCCAAGCGCTTTGCTCAGCTTTTCATTTTCGGAGAGCGGAAGGTAGCATGTTGCCGCTACGATCCGGTTGTTTCGTATAAAAACAGCGCCGTCGTGAAGCGGTGTATTGTGCTCAAAAATATTAATCAGAAGCTGGCTTGATACCTGGGCATCCAGCGGTATCCCGGTTCGCTCATATTCATTTAAAAGCACCTGCCGTTCCACAACGATAAGGGCGCCGGTCTTTACCTTGGCCATATCAAATACTGCCCGGATGATCTCCTCATAGCATTTTTCAGTCTCCTTGGAAAGCCGGTCTGAAGAAGCGGAAGGATTGAAAATCGAGGTCACGATCTTTTTGCGCCCCAGTTGCTCCAGCGCACGGCGAAGCTCCGGCTGAAAAAGGATAAAGACGGAAATCACAATAACATTAAAGGTTTTTGTAAAAATCCAGAGGATCGTTGTCAGCTGCAAAAAATAGGCGAGCACGCCAAACCCGATAACAACGACAATTCCTTTAAACAACGTCCAGGCCCGGGTGTTTTGTATCCACTTAAAAAGCTGATAGATCAAAAAAGCAATAATAAAAATTTCAATAAAATAGCTGATCTGCAAATGCTGCAGCGAGGGCACTGATAGCCAGGAGAAAACATTCTTTATAAAGTTTGCGATCGTACTCATGTCCTTACTGCACCTCCCGTTTACAGATAAAGTTATTTAAAAAGTTATTCAAAAATCGGTATGGTCGGAGCCATAGTCCTCCATCGAATCATCATAGCCGTCATCATCAAAGTCAAAATCAAAATCCGCCTGAACCGGACGTTTTTGCTGTGCCGGCTTTTCATCGGGACGTTTTGGCTGTGCCGGCTTCGGTTCGTCCTTCGGATTTAGCTGCGGCGTCTTCGGTTCATTCTTCGGCTTTGCCGGTCTTAACACCGGCTTTGGCTCCGGCGTCCCGCGCTTTGCGGCACTATTCGCAGCTGCGGTGCGCTCAGGCACCTTGATTTCCGGAATGATAATCTCCGGCTGCTTTTGTCCGGCTGCGCGCCCGTCCTCTTTATCAAAAATCTGTGTTTTATCCGATACTGTGCCGGACGTCTCCTTACTGTCGGATGTCAGTGAAGTTTTTCCATGCGCTGCATCCGTATGGGAATGCCGCGTCTTTAAAGCGCTGTGACGGCTTCCGCCGCGCTTACGTTCCGGCTTAGCGGGCTTTTCAAAAACATCGTCAAAATCTTCATTAAAGACATCGTTATCCTTCTCGTCTTTTGCAAACATCTCTTTAAGGCTCTCCTTAAAGCTTCCCTTTTTGCCGTCACCGGCTTCAGGCGCAGGCTGGGCAGAAATCGTCCCTGCCAGCTTCGGGATTGCCCGGACATAGTAATAATAGTCGTCATCCTCAAACTGGACAAATTCTTTGTGCCTGTAATCCACAGAGCAGTATAAAAACTGTACAAGCGCCACAAAAACTCCGGAAATCAGCGCGCCGAAAATCACGCCGACAGCCGAAATCTCCACACCAAACATGCCTCCGCCCACAAGCATCCCCACGATCCCTGCGACTGTACCAAGACCGATACCGATATACCAGGCATAGTCAAATGGGAAGCGGCTGACCACATAGGTCAATACGATCATCAGGGCAAAAACAACGCCGTAAAGAACCATTTCCCGGTCATCGAGTACATGATCGATCACATACTGATAAGCCCCTACGATGGCCTCCACATCCAGCTTGCCGTCGCCGACCATTGGCACCGCTTCAATAATGTAGCCCACAACCTTCATCAGGATAAAGCTACATGCCACCGGAACGATCGTAAACGGTGAAAAAAACAGCCCTGCGATCAAAGGCACGATAAAGTGCAGATTCAGCGGCATCAGTACCGGAATGATCATCATCAGTACCCCGTGTCTCGGCGCAAATTTCAAATACAGGAAATAAAAGACAACAAAGACAACAAAGGCGAGGATCATCATGACCAAAGACAGCTTGTACAAATGCAGCAGCGCTACGATTGCTGCCAGCAGTACAAAAATCGACGACGGCACAATGGCGCTGATCAGCGATAAAAGTACTTTGATCCCGATATTGTTGAGAATCGGATAATATCCCAGGTGATCGTTAATATACCCAAACACAAAAAACGCCACAAGGAACTTAAAGGCGATCTGGAAATAGGCTTCGTAATTTTTATAAAATCGTGTCACCTTCTCTTTAATCATAAAAAAATTCGTCATTCTTTTCTTTACCTCCTGGCATTTTCTGTCGCGGATTCTTCCATATCTTCATATTCCTCAATAAGATTCAGATTTTTATTATACAGCTTCAGCCGCTTCTTCGCCTTACTGTACTTATACTGATAATACAGCAGACTGATAATCACATAAACGACCAGCGATAGGAAATAAGCGGTCAGCAGCAGCCGGGCCAGTGCACGCACATCAATCTGGAAAATCAACTGGAAAATATCTTCGGAAGAACAGATCAGATAAATACAGCTGCATAAAAAAACGCTAATGGTTACGCCAATTAACGTTTTAAGCATATTAAAACGCACATAATCGCTGCCGCTGTACTGATTGACCTTCATATCCTCTTTCCCCTCACGCTTCTCATAGATCGCAGTCCGGGTCATCAGGCGAATCTTTTCTTCATTTAGCATATAACTACCTCTCACACATTACTTTTATCATTGCCCACTCTGTCGTCATTATAGCACACTATATATGCAATTTCAAAATTTTTTGATAAAAATTTGTATGCGGTATGAACGCGGGGGATGCCGCCAGCGTATGATCAGTACCAGCGGACCATCGGCAGGTCGTTATTGATCCCCTTGCTCATCAAAATCTGGTGCAGGTCGATGATCCCGTTATGGAAGGTTGCCGCGCAGGCAGACAAATACAAATCCCACATGCGCAAAAACTTCTCATCAAACATCTGACGTGCTTCTTCAAGATGCTCTTTATAGTTTTTCTCCCAGCAAAGCAGCGTCTTATTATAATGCAGTCTTAAATTCTCCACATCAAGGATATGGAAATTATCCTCAGCCGCACAGCTTGTCATCTCTCTTAAGCTCGGGATCATGCCGCCCGGGAAAATATATTTTTTAATCCAGGCATCGCCGGGGTGCTCTTTTAAGGCGCTGATAAAGTGCAGCAAAAATACGCCGCCATTTTTAAGCACCCTGCTGACACAGTCCATAAACAGCTGATAATTATCCCGTCCCACATGCTCGACCATGCCAACACTCACCACACGGTCAAACTGACGGCCGGAAGCTGCCAGGTCACGGTAATCCATCAGCTCAACGGTCAGATAGTCCTCAAGCCCTTCAGCCTTAATGCGCCGCGAAAACTCATCATACTGCTCGTGGCTTAAGGTGATGCCAGTGCCCTTAATCTTATACTTTTTAGCCGCCTCAATCAGCAAAAAGCCCCAGCCGCAGCCAATATCCAGCAGGCTCATGCCTTCCTTAAGATACAGCTTCTGTAAAATATAATCAACTTTATTCACCTGAGCCTGATAAAGCGTATCCTCTTCATGTTTAAAATAAGCGCAGGAATAGCTCATCGTCTCGTCCAGCCACAGGCGGTAAAAATCATTGCCGATGTCATAGTGGCTTGTCACTTCCTTCGCCTGGTTCTTTTTAGATGTCGATGTATGAATGAGCTTTTTTAAAGCTACGGAGTCCGTCGAGAACTTACCCATCTGTCCAAGGAAATGATCCAGCGCTTCATAGAGATTTCCCTCGATTTCAATATCCCCGTTCATATAAGCTTCGCCAAGAGCCAGGGATGTACTTGTCAGCAGATCCGAAACAGGGATTGCCTTTTTAAAGTCCACTGTAAATGCCGGCTCGCCTTCACCGATCAGATATTCATTGCCTTCAAACTTCACCACAAACGGGTAATCATCAAACTTGCTTAAAAACTTAATCATGCCTTTTTCTTCAAGTGCCTTTAACATGCTGTATACCTCCGTCATTTCATTCAGATACGCGTCCGTGCGCAGACAAACCGCGTTCCTTTTATTATTTACTCCTATTTCCTTAAATTGTCAATAACAAACCCGCGTCAAAAAGACCGTCTCCGCTGTTCTTTATCCTTGATTCCTGCCACCAGGCGGGCATAGCGCTTGCGCGCCGCTGCCTCGCTCATCCCTAAAAGTATTCCAATATCTTTAAAAGGAATATCATAAATAATCCGCATCTGAAGCAAATCTCTGCTCTTTTGGTCGAGCCGCTTCATATTTCTGAAATATTCCCGGCAGATCACACGATCCGAAGGGTCATCCAGGCAAACGGCCATTTTGTCATTCAGCGTTTCCCCGGACTTTAAGATCAGCCGGCTATTTTTATCCCGAAAATGATCCGCCACAGCCGAGCGGATAATATTTTTCAAATACGTCTCCAATGCCTTTTTATCCATACCCATCATCTTTTCGGCATAGGCCCATACCCTGCAATAAATCTCCTGCTGTATATCTTCAGAAACGTCCTGCTTTTTCACGATATACAGCGTCGCCCTCTGAATCGCTCCCTTGTATGCACTTAAAAATTCATCAAACCACTGTTCCTTTGTACGCTTATTTTCCGACACGGACTTCCCTCTTTTTCAAATAATAGACAATGGCCCCAAATCATGTTAAACTATTATCCGGAAAATCAGGCCAACACAACGCCTCATTCACAGACTCTCCCCGCAAAACAATATGCGGGTGAAAAGCACAGCAATATAATGAAAGGATGCTGTATATGAATACAAAGACAAAAGCTATGATCAGCGCACTGGCGTTACTGCCGGCGGCCTATCTTTTTGCGATCGCTCCCGGCCGCCAAAAAAAGGCGCTTATGAAACGATTGAAGGATTATGATTATGCTCACCGCGGTCTCCATGACAATCTCTGGGGAGTTCCCGAAAATTCCATGACAGCCTTTGCGGCGGCGATTGAGAATAATTATGGGATCGAGCTGGACATTCACCTGACCCGTGATCATCGTCTTGTCGTATTTCACGACGACAATCTCCGGCGGATGTGCCACACGGACCGGGAAATCTGTGAAATGACCTGGGATGAGCTATCCAAGCTCCGGCTTTTAAATACAGATGAAACGATCCCTCTTTTTGAAGATGTTCTTAAACTTGTGGACGGAAAAGTCCCTTTGATCATTGAGTTAAAGGTTGATCATGACAACTACAATGAACTGTGTACCCTGGCGGACCGTATGCTTTCTGCCTATCACGGGGATTACTGCATTGAGTCTTTTCATCCTCTGGCAGTTTTCTGGTACAGGAAAAACCGGAAAAATATCGTGCGCGGCCAGCTTGCCTGTAATTTTAAGAAATATCCAAGGCATTTTTCTGCCGGGCCGCTGGCACTTTCCCACCTGATTACCAATGTAATCGCACGCCCGGACTTTATTGCATATAATTATGAAGACCGGAAAAATCTCGGATTTTTCCTGAATCACCGGCTGTTTCATGCGATGACGGTCATGTGGACGGTCACAAATGCCGAAGATATAAAGGTCCTTAAAAAACAGGGACATACGATCATTTTTGAACAGCCGCACTAATAAAAGCAAAGCGTTTGGCCGGCAGGGCTTGTGTGCCGGTGCATCTGCTTTAAAAACAAAAAACACATCCTCATTACAAAACATGTCAAAGCAACGGCAGGTCGTATTGAGAATGTGTTTTTTTGTCAGTCAGCCTGATTTCAAGCAGGAATTGCCCGCTTTGAATGAAGCATTAATACAGCGGATATTTGTCTGTGAGCGCTTTCACAATGGCTGCTGCATCAGCCTGGCGGGCTTCGCCGTCCTTTAATGTCATTGCGATTGCCTCTGCAATCTGATCCATATCCTGTGTATTCATTCCCCGCGTGGTCACTGCCGGCGTGCCAAGACGGATACCGCTAGTCACAAACGGTGACTGCGGATCATTGGGGATCGTGTTTTTATTGCATGTAATATGCACATCATCAAGCATCTTTTCCGCAGCCTTTCCGGTAAGGCCGAGATTTTGAAGGTCTACAAGCATCAGATGATTATCTGTGCCGCCGGAAACGATATTTAAGCCGCGCTTCTGAAGGCCCTCGCACAGCGCTTTGGCATTGTCCACGATGCGGTGCTGATATGCCTTAAATTCATCGGTCAGCGCTTCGCCAAAAGCGACCGCTTTGGCAGCGATCACATGCATCAGAGGGCCTCCCTGAGTGCCTGGAAATACCGCGGAATTTAATTTCTTTCCAAATTCCTCAGAAGATAAGATCATACCGCCTCTGGGCCCTCTGAGCGTTTTATGCGTCGTTGTCGTTGTAAAATGAGCATAAGGGATCGGGCTTGGATGGATGCCCGCAGCAACAAGGCCGGCAATGTGCGCCATATCGACCATCAGGTAAGCGCCCGCCTCATCGGCGATCTCACGGAAACGCTTAAAATCGATTGTACGGCAGTAGGCACTTGCCCCTGCAATAATCAGCTTCGGGTGGTTTTCAAGTGCGATTCTGCGCACCTGGTCATAGTCAATAAAGCCTTTGTCATTGACGCCATAAGGTACACAGTGAAAAACCTTTCCGGAATAATTGGCCGGACTTCCGTGGGTCAGATGGCCGCCGTGATCCAGGTTCATTCCCATAAAGGTATCTCCCGGCTTTAAGACTGCCTGAAAGACCGCCATATTGGCCTGGGCGCCGGAATGGGGCTGAACATTGACATACTCTGCGCCAAACAGGGCTTTTGCCCGCTCAATCGCAAGATTTTCCACAATGTCCACATACTGACAGCCGCCGTAATAGCGCTTGCCCGGATAGCCTTCGGCATACTTGTTCGTCAGCGGGCTTCCCATAGCCGCCATCACGGCTTTGCTCACAAAATTTTCCGATGCAATCAGCTCGATATTTCCGTTTTGTCTGCCAATCTCCAGCTCGATCGCTTCAGCTACTGCCGGGTCCTGCTTCTTTACTTCATCCAATGAGTACATAGCTTTTACCTCCATTTTTTATCATCGATTCCCACGGGTAACATACCAGGGCTTTTTAGCTGCCGTCTTTATAAACAGCCTTAGCCTGCAG